>JAQCNK010000072.1 GCA_028275075.1 Haloarcula sp.
TGTCGTCGTCGGCGGCGATCAGCCGCCGACTCGACATCAGCCGCTGGTGGTCGGGTGGTTGAGAGGATACTCACGAGTCTTCTGCGCTACCGGCGGTGGTCATTTGCGGTTGCGGTGCGGTATCAGTACCGAACTTTGTGAGGTACTGAAATTAGGCCAGCCACTCCTCCGGGATGGTGTTGTAATCGATATCCGTCGCCGCGAGATGTTCGACCTCGCTCCAGGGGACATCCTCGACGGTCACTTCTTTGCCGTCGTAGCGCAGTCGTTTCCCGACCTCTTCGGGTTCGGGCTCGCTGTCCCTGCGTTTGGCGACCTCGATGTCGTGGTCGTCGAACTCCTTGACGATGGTCAGCAGGTTCACCGGCCGCCCCCACAGCTCGAACACGCGTTTGAGGACCTCCCTGGCCTGATTGCGGTCGAGCATGATACCGTTGTACTGGTGAGCCAGCAACAGTTCGTTGCGGTTCTCGTAGTTGCCATCCTGAACCACGACGGTTGGCTTCCCGAAGTTCGTGAATTGCAGCATCAGTTTTTTCTTCACGTCCTCATGGTCCGTTGACGTGACTCGGTAGTTTCCGGACGCATGGGTGTACTCGTAGGTGAAGTAGTCGTTGCTGTCGACGAACTCCTGGGTGAGAAACTCATCGAGGAACGTCACGTCGTTGTGGCTTTCGCGGATCTCGCGCATCCGGTCCCAACCGCGGGTGTACTCGACATCCGACAGCGCCGCTTCGACGCTGTCGTAGCGGGCGTCATCGAACATGTACCGCGAGACCCGCTCCAGTTCGGCCTGGCCGACCCGCGATACGAACCCGCGGTACTGGGGCTTGACCAGCGAGTAATGGCGCTGTGCCAGCCCTTCATATGTCAACAGTTTCCACGGGTAGTTTTCGACAGCAAGCTCGCCGTCACGAGCCGCCTCGAGACTCTCGGTATCGACTCTCCGATCCTCGGGGTCGAGTGCATCGAGATGACCGGCCACGTCGGTGAGCCAGTCCGGCGGCTCCAAGAGCGCTTGGACCTCGGTGAAATCGACTACGTCATGGAACGTCCGCCAGGAGAGACCGTCGACGCGGAGCAGGCGTTCCAGGATCTCACGACGGTTCTCCGTGTTCTCGATGTACTCCCAGATCTCCAACCCGAGTTTGTAGGGGTTCAGTCCCGGCGAGCCAAGGACTTGGGCCATGTGGTCGGAGTAGAGCACGAACTCATTGTCGCCGGCGAAGCCCTCGCCGGTCATCAGTAACGATTCCCAGTAGGCGGCCCATCCCTCGTTCATGACCTTTGTCATTTTTTGCGGCGCGAAGTAGTACGCCTCACGCCGCAGCAGTTCCAGCACCTCCTGTTGCCAGTCTTCCATCTCGACCGCCTTCTCGGCGTCTTCGTCGTACGCCATCCCGTGCTTGCGGATGAATCCGAGCACGTCCTTTTCGGGCTGAGCAGGGAACGTCGCGCCCCCTTCTTCATCGGCTTGGGCCTCTAGCCACTCATCGTCGAACACCTGGCGTTTGACTTCTTCGGAGAGCTCTAGTTCGTTGAGCTGGTCGCTGACATCGACGCCGTCGATCTCTTCGAGCCGGTCGCGGGCTGTCTCGACCGGGCTGTAGGGTTGGTTCTGGTCGATGTTATCTTCCAGACAGAGCACGTGGTCGATGAACCGCTCGACATCGCTACGGTCGATGTTGGGGTCCTGCATATACTCTCGAACAGTGTCGGCGTGACGAGCGAGCATACCCGCGGCGTCCGGCCCGCGGCTGTCGTCCTCGTTACCGGCCGCCCGGGGTGGGGCAGTGTCCGAGAACAGGCCGAACCATTCGTTGTTCGCGAAGAAGTCCGCGTGGGCCTCTACGTGGGTGATGACGGCCTTCTGATCGGCGAGCGTGTTCGACTCCTGCAGGAACGCGTGGGAGGGGTCGTTGTTGTTGACGATTTCGAAAGCCTTACCACCCAGAAACTGTCCCTGCTTTCGCTGCCGATCGTACTGCATCCCCCACCGCCAGTGCGGATACCGCTGCTGGAACCCCCCGTAGGCGATGAGCTCGTTCATTTCGTCGTAGTCGATCACCCAGTAGTTCACTGGATACGGGGTTAACCCCAGTCGTTTTGCGAGGTTGCTTGCCTCGTTGACGGGCTCTTCGAGGTCGTCCGCGATTCGCTCTTTCCGAACGCTATCGTCGTTCATTCTGATTCCTCCGTGCTGAGGATCTCGTAGATGGCGTCAATCACGTCCCCCGGCGAGTTGACGTACGCGACTGCGACGTTGTCCGAGTCTTGGAAGCTGCGCTCAACTTCCTCGGCGTGGGTGGCGTTGACAGCGTTGCCGCTTGGCTGTGTCTCGACGTAGGCGTGGAGGTTCGCCGGGATCTCTTCCATCATCGGAACAACCCGCTCCTCCGTGTCGTTCGAGGAGTTCTCGCTGTCACCGGCGGCGAAGACGTACCGGTTCCACTCGCTCCAGGGGTACTCCGCCTCCAGCACTTCTGTTGCGACTTCGTACGCGCTGGAGATACGGGTCCCACCGCCCGATCGGATGCCGAAGAACTCCTCGCGGTCGACCTCCCAGGCGTCTGCGTCGTGGGCAATGTAGACGAATTCGGCGTTGTCGTACTTGCCCTGGAGATACCAATCGAGCGGCGTGAAGGTCCGTTCGACCAGTTCCCGCTTCTCCTGTCGCATCGACCCGGACACGTCGCGGATGTTGACCACGACGACGTTCTTCTCCCGCTCCTCGACGATCTCGGGATACCGGTAGCGTTCGTCCTCGCGGCGGAACGGAATCTGGTCGACGCCTTCCCGGCGGATGCGTGTCGAGGTGTCGACTTTCTCGACGTTCGCTGCCATCTCCTCGATGGAGTCCCACGTGGATTTCTCTTCAGCAGCGATATCCTTGTAGGCGTCTTCTATCCATGCCTTCGAGGCGGGGATGTTCTGCTCGCGGGCCCACTCGAAGACCCGGGCGGGTCCCCACCCTTCGATCTTGAGCGCCTCGCAGACGTACTCCTCGTCGAAGTCCATCGCGAGCTTGCGCTTCAGCCCCTTCTTGAATAGCCGCTCGAAATCTAGTGTCGAGGAGGGGCCCGAGCGGGTGATGTTCGTGAAATCTCCCTCCTTCTCCTCGATAACCTGCTTGCCCTTCGGATCCAGGTCCAGCCCGAGCTGTTCGTCCAGCTCTTGGGCGAACTCCTCGGGGTCCATCTCGTAGTATTCGTGGCCGCTGCCGTCCTCGCCAGGTTCGCCGTCCTCGCCTTCTTCGCCGTCGACGGGCTGGGGCTGGCCGACTGGGTCGCCCTCCTCGGCGCCCTCGCCCTGGCCGACGCCGCCCTTATCGCGCTGGTCATAGGCGAACTCCGGCAGATCGATTATCTTGATGGGGATCTGGACCTCGTCACCACGCGACTGGCCCAAGTCGCCATACTGAATGAACTCCGACAGGTCCTGTCGGCGCTCCTCACCCACTTCCCGGTACCGTTCGAGGTCGTCTTTCAGTCCCATCTGTAGCTCACCTGGCTCATCACGTGGCGACTGGTCAGCTCCGCGGCCGACTCGCTGTAACCGTGCATCTCTATCATGTTCTGGATCGTCTTCTCTTTGAGCGCGGCCGTCTCGGTGTTCGACGGCGGGTTCTCCCACTGGCTCGGATCGAGGTCCTCGTAGGTCCGCTTGATATCATCCCAGTCGTGACGCCCCAGCACAGTCTTGATAACTGGGATCTCTTTCGGAGAGACGTCACTGACCCGGAACTCCTCGTCGCGACGTTGCCACGCGTG
>JAQCNK010000074.1 GCA_028275075.1 Haloarcula sp.
CACTGTGATCCGGCTGATGACTCCTGTTGCACACCCATGACAGAGTCACATCCACTGCTGACGATTGAAACGATAGTTCTAATCGGCATCGGCGGCTTCGCCGGCTCGAACCTCCGATACTTCGTCGGATCGCTGCTCCCCGGGCTACAGGGAACCCTCGTCGTGAACGCCCTGGGCAGCTTCGCGCTCGGCTTCTTGCTGTACGAGGCGATGCATCTGGGTATCGTTGCCAACGAGACCAAACTCGCGGCGACCACTGGCTTTCTCTCCTCGTTTACAACCTACAGCACGTTCGCCGTCGAGACGGTGCTAACACCAGAGTGGGCCGTAGCGAACGTCTTTGCCAGCTACGCGCTGGGCTTTGGCGGTGTGCTTCTGGCTCGCCAGGCGGTCGAGTTCTTCGAGCGGAGGGGCCACCGATGGTAACTATCGAACCCGCCCACCTTGTCGGGACCGGCGGCGCCATCGGTGCTCTCTGCCGGCACTATCTCGGCTCGGCAGTCGATGTAGCGGGGTTCCCGCTGGGAACACTCACGGTGAACGTCGCCGGGAGCTTCGTCCTCGCACTGGTCACCTTCGCCAGTCTCGACAGTGAGTTGCTCCTGTTTATCGGCACCGGCGCCTGTGGTTCCTTTATGACGTTCTCCTCGTTCTCGTTCGACACTGTCCACCTGTGGGAGTCGGGCGAGCGACTGCGTGCGGCGGTCAACGCGACTGCGAACCTGGCCGGTGCCATAGTGGCCATCGGACTCGCCTGGGGTGTCGTCACCGTCGCCGGACTCTAGTCCCATCATCGCGCTTGGATCTTCGCCCGATAGTTCAAGTACCAACCCGAGACCAGTCCAGCCCATGTCGCACTCACTGTGGCGCGACGAACGAGCGATAGAGGGACTTCCGATCAGGCTGGTCATCGCACTTGTCGTCGGCGTCGCCTGTCTCGGCGTGATGATGAGCATGATATCGAGCCTGGGAACGCTGCAGGTGAGCGAGGTAGATGTCGAACCCGACCCCGAGGTGACCGGCCCCGGCCATATCGACGTGACCGTCACCGTCGTCGACCCGAAGGGGTCGCCGGTCGCGGACGCGACTGTCGTCGCAAAGAGCGGGACGGCCACGCTGGACAGCGTCGCGACGGCCTCGACGGGCGACAACGGCAATGCGGAGCTATCGCTGTCGCCGTCGCTCGGGCCGAACCAGCAGGAGGGAACAGTGACCTTCTCGGTAAAACCGCCGTCTGGCGGAAGCTACCGGGACCAGCAGTCCAATACGGAGCTGCTGGTGGTGGCGAACAATTAGCCCCAGTCGATCCAGTCCTGTTCCCAGCCGGAGCGAGACTGTGCTGACCGCTGTGCGTGTTCGCGGTCCTCGCGGCGGGTCCGGTTGCGCTCGACCGTGTCGGCCTGTTCGCCCTCGACGAGCATCGGCTGGAAGGCGACGCTCCCGAGTCGCTCGGTGTCGCCGTCGCGGTCGACGATCGCCAGCGTCTGCTCGCTGGCGCCCAGCGGCATCACGAGCCGACCGTCCTCGGTCAGTTGGTCGAGCAGCGCACGCGGCGGTTCGATAGCGGCAGCCTCCAGCAGAATCCGGTCGTAGGGCGCGTACTCGGGCAACCCCTTTGCCCCGTCGCGGCGGTCAACGAGGACGGCCTCGTAGCCCGCATCGGCGAGGTTCGAGCGGGCTTCGTAGACGAGCCGGCGGGTGATATCGATAGCCTGGACGCGGGCGGCACCGACTCGTTCGGCCAGCACAGCGGCGGTGTAGCCGACGCCGGCACCGACGACGAGCACCTCATCGCTCGCTTCGGGAGCCAGCGCTTCCAGCAGGCGAGCGGCGGTGCTCGGCGAGAGGACGCGGGTTCCCAGTCGCTCGAACGGCCGGTCGGAGTAGGCCTGTTGCTCGCCGACGAAGGCCTCGCGCGGGACCGACCCCATCGCTGCCGAGAGCCACTCGCTCTGGACGACGCCCTTGCTGTCGTGTTGCAGGCTGTCGACCATGTCGCTCCGGAGCGCCGCTGGGTCCATGGTTAAGATTCCCGCCGGAGCTATAAGAATGGCCCGCAAGCCGTCGATTCCGCCAGAGTCACCCGGCTACCAGGCCGACCAGGCAGTCGAGGATTCATCGCGGACGTAGAGCCGGTTCGTGTCCTTCGCGAACACCATGTCGCCGTCGAAATCCAGCTTCTCGTGTTCGTAGCCATTTGCGTCGTCGCGGACGTGGATGCCCTCGACGGTGAACTCCTCGTCGCCAAACTGCTCGGTCTCGCCGACGGTAAACTCGTAGTCGCCGGGGACCTGTAGCTTGAAGCTCTCGGTCTCGTCGTGGCGGCCGTCTTTGGGATGCATCGTGACGTTGACCGTGACGTTCCCGACCGCGCGCGACCAGATGGTTCCGACGTCGTTGACTGGGGCCGCCTCGGTACGGCCGTCGTCGGTCTCCAGGCTGGTGATGCGGGCAGAAACGACCGCCTCGTCAGTCTCCAGCAGGAACTCCTCGCCGACGGCGAGTTCCTCGCCTTCGGGCACGTCGACCTGTGCGGAAAAGGACTCACCGTCCTGCGAGACGACGACATCGCGCTGGACGGTGGTGTCCTCGGGTAGCGTCTCCTTGTGGACGTGATCGCAGTCCGTACAGCGAACCGTGACGTGGCCGCCGGGTTTCAGTATCTCGTGGACGGTCTCGATGTCCGGCGAACAGGCCGGACAGGGGAGCCCGATGCGCTCCCCGGGTGTCGCGTCGCTCATACTCATCGTTGACGGGCCGAGCCTAAATGGTCGTCGCACCGGCGCTGGGCGTGGTTTCCTCTCCCACGGCGCTGTCAGGCCTGCCAGACTGAAACCGTCTCGGCGGTAGCGGCGCCGACCGCCATGCCGTCTTTGAGCGAGATACCGGTGACGTTGCTCGTGAGGGGCCCGTCAAGTGCGAGTCGCCACGCGGGGCTCGCACCGTCCGACTCCCGCCGGACCGCCACGAGCGCGTCCCGCTTTACTGTCGGGACCAGCA
>JAQCNK010000103.1 GCA_028275075.1 Haloarcula sp.
AGAATCAGCAGCGAGAATCGTCTGCGCTTCCAGTGTCGACTCGGGCGGAAGCGTATAGCGTCTCTGTTGCGGGATAAACAGCCGAACCGGCCGTTCCGCCGTCGAAACAGGGACGTACACACGCTCTTCGGAGAGCCCGAGTTCCGCGGCCAGCGCTGCCTCGTTCTCCGCCAGTGTCGCGTACACATCACGGCCAACGTCGGCCGAAATGAACTGTTCGGGCGTGAGATAGTACGTGAGGATCCCACCGAACAAGCCGGTCCCGGCAAGCGCAAAGAGGACCGAGCGCGCTGTCGGGACGAGGAGTCCACCGAGTGCTGCAACGACGCCTACCGCGAGTAAGCCGAGCGCACTTTGACGATACTGGGTCTGTTTCGCTCGGGAGTATGACTCGCGCAAGCGAGTGTTCTCTTCTGTGAGGAGCTGTATCTTGGTCCGGAGCTCGACGAGTTGCTCGTCAGGGGCTGGCTCGTCGGCGTCATCGTCTACAGCGGTTCCGTCAGTACTCATCTCTGATTCAGTACGACTCATACCTGGCCGCTGCCGTCGGATTATTGTATCGCTTTAGCTGGGGAGGGCCGGCCTGAGGACCACGCCAACCACGGCGATGACCGCGAGACAGAGCCCACCCGCGAGCACGGGCCCCGACGACTGGACGGCGTAGACAACAAGCCCAGCGACAACAATCGCGACGCCGAGATAGCCCAGCGCGTCAGCGAGGTCCAGTCGCGTCTCGGTGAGCCCACGTCCCCCGGCAGGATGCCAAGCCCCGCTGTCGAGGAACGACGCAGCGAGCAGGCCAAGCAGGACGCCTTCGGCCGGCAAGATCGAGGAAACTGTGGTGTCGGCCGGGACGACTCCGACCAGTACCAGTTGGCCGAAAACGACCGGCACTACGGGCGGAAAGAACAGCCAGCTACCAGCGACCACCAGCCATGCAGCGATCCCGACAGCGCCGGCACGCATCCAGAACGGACCAAGGGCGAGGACAACAACCATTGCGCCGACCGGCCGCTCCGGTGTGGCCCACCGCCGATCACCCGTCCACCGCAATGTCTGGCCGTCTGCGTCGTCTGTCGATCCATCGACGTCCGCGGCGCTCATTGGCTGACCCGCTCCTGTGACTGGCCAGCTTCGAGGACAGTCTGTAGTCTGTCGGCCGGCCCTACCTCGAAGGCACTGACACGCGGTAGTGCAGCGAGTTCGCGTCGGAACTCCTCGAAGGCAGTGTATCGGTTGTAGGCCGCTTCAACTGCTCCAATCCCTCCCTCCGCATAGAGAACCGTCGGGGTCACAAAGACGACAACTCGGCCGCCGCCGCGCTGGGCGAGTTTGACCGCCTCGCGGAGTTCGGTGCGGTGTTCGTCGTCAGTGATGATAATCGTCCGGACCTCACCCGGATATCTGGTGGCTGCTGTCTGGACACTTCTGAACAGTGGGCGTGTTGCCACCCGTTCGACGTAGTTTGTAGTGATGTCGAAAAAGGGTCGCAGCTTCCGGTCGAACGGCGTCTTCCCGGTGAGGGTGGCCGCCATCGTACGGGCACGAGCAGGCTTGATCAGCGTCGTGTCGGCTGCTCCGTCACCACTGGCTGTCGGTTCAAGCATCCGGAGGTGTGCATTGATTGCCCGGTAGTGGTCCGAAGCAGTTCCGAGGTCGAATCGCTCTGTAATCCCTTCGTCGCCGACGAACTCACTGGCCACCGGGTCACCGTTTCGCTGGGCGTTCTCCACCATCGCCAAAGCCACCTGCCGAGCGAAGTCAACTTTCCGCTCGCCGGCCGTGCCCGCAGCCATCGTCTCCCGATGGTCGACAAGTAACACTGTTTCGAGGTCCGTCTCACCCTCGAACTCGCGGACATGTGGTTCGGCAAGGCGGGCAGTCGCTTTCCAGTCGATCTGCCGGATGCTATCCCCGGGCTGGTACTGGCGGACTTCGGCCGGCGTCAACCCGCCACCCGGCAGGTCGGTCTCGTGTTCGCCAAAGCCGCCAAGCTGGCTCCCGCCTTCACCGACGTGGATATCGCTCTGGGCCCTCGGCTCGACAGTTACGGTCGGGGCTGTCCCGAGCGTCGTCATTTCGCTGAACAGACCCAGCGGGTCGGTAACGGTGACGCTGGGCTGGGCAAACGTGAACTGCCCGGCCACTGGCCAGTCGACCTCGAACACCTGTTCGACCTCGCGCGTCCCGGGTTCGAGACGAACCGTGGCACCCGAACTGTGCGCCCCAACAGGCGCGTCAGCCGATAGCTGCGTTCGTAGCTCAGTCTGACGGTCAGTTCGAGCCGTAAGGACAGCAGTCGTTTGTGCTTCGGCGGTGATCCGTGTCCGCTCACTCTCGACGGCGACAGTGAGGTCGGAAAGCACCTCACCGGTGGTCCGTACGAACCGATACTGGTAGGCGACGAGCCACGCAGTGACACCGACGGCGCCGACGAGCGCCACCGGCCGTTCCAAGATGGCTGCCCAGACAGCGGGGAGTGCGACGAGCGCCACTGTGGCCCAGTATCGGCGCGTGAACTGCATCTGTCTGCAGATGAACCGGGGTCGTAGTTAACCTGTTGGTCGGTCGGAGAGTGGCCGTCGTTTGGCACAACCGGCAGTATCAGCCGAGTTGACGTGCAGGCTGTAGGAAATATCAGCCAAAGGTTAGCTCTTCCATATCCTCACTGTCTTGCGGGTGCTCACCGGCCTTTCCGGATGGTGGGGTAACAGACGACGTAATATCTGCAAGCACCGACAGCGGTGTCGTATCGCTCAATTGGGCATCGCTCGTCATGACTACCCGATGTCTGAGGACGGGCTCAACCATCGCTTTCACATCGTCGCCGATGACGTAGTTCCGGCCTCGGATGGCAGCCCGGGCTTTCGCCGTCTGTAAGAGCGCCTGTGATCCACGGGGCGATGCACCGTGGAGGATATCGGGATGGTCTCGCGTGGCGGCGACAAGTTCCAGTATATACTCCCGGATAGCGTCTTTGTGTCCGACACTGGCGACGATGTCACGGGCGTCGTCGATATCCGCAACGTCGACGACGGGCGTAATATCGTCTGGGCCGAACGTCGGGTTGTCTCCGGTCTGCTCGAGCAGTTGCCGTTCTGCCTCCGGCCCCGGTAGATCAACGGTGAGCTTCTGCTGGAAGCGGTCGCGCTGGGCCTCTGGCAGTTCGAAGGTCCCCTCCATCTCGATGGGATTTTGGGTCGCGATGACGAGAAACGGCTCGGGCAGTGAAATGGTCTCACGGTCGATGGAGACGTGTCCCTCAGCCATCGCCTCGAGCAACGCCGACTGGGTTTTCGGCGTCGCGCGGTTGATCTCGTCGGCGACGACCAGATTCGAGAACACCGGCCCCTCCCGGATCTCAAAGTCGCCGGTCGGCTCCCGGTAGATGTTCGTTCCGGTGATGTCGGCCGGGAGAATGTCCGGCGTCATCTGGATACGGTTGTACGTCAGTCCGCTCGCCCGCGCAAAGGAGTTCGCCAGCGTCGTCTTCGCGACACCGGGGACTCCCTCAAGCAGAACGTGTCCGCGGGTGAGTAACGCGATAGTCAGCGATTCGATGTACTCATCCATATCGATGAGGACGGTGGACACCTCGTCGGCAATGTCCGCTGTGAGCGTCGCAGGATCAGTCATCTGTTCGGTCATTGTCGTCGGCTTGTATCAAACTGTCTGTCACGCGCGCGATTCGCTCATCGGTCCACTCCTCGTGGCGCTCGCGAACCGCCCTGACGATCTCTTCGTGGGACATAGCCACACCACTGGTTGGGTCACTGTCTGGGCTAGACCGCCACGGGAGGCTCCGTCGACTGTCAGTCGCGAGGAGGACGGCGAGGATCGAGAGCGCGCCGAGGATGACGATGCCGAGCGCGGAGTCTTGCAGTGCGAGTCGGGCTGCCACGAGTGGCGGGAGCGCGGTCGTGTGGGAGACATCGAGTACGACGTGCGCTCGGTCCTCGACGAGTGCCTTTAGGAACGCCCGGTTATCGCCCCGGTCCAGCATCGCGTTCAGAAAGATACTGGGGTCGCTCACGACGATCACGGTTCCCTGCCCGACCTGCTCCGTCGTGACTACAGGATGAGACGTGATCACCTCCGACTCGTCGAGGGCCTCGTTCCTGTTGCCGTCGAGATAGCTAAACGGCGAGGAGTTCGCCAGGACCGTTGCGTTCCCGGGTTCGACGACACTCCCGTGGTTGAGGACGAGCGTCTCCACACCTGTGGTCGTGGGGTGGCTACTATTCACTGTGGCTTCCGGGAACGCCGGACCAGGGTCAGCCCGTGTTTCGTCACGGAGGGGCCGCCCATCGATACGTGCGGTCGCACCGACCGCTTCGAGGAGTTCGTTGCCGCCACTGCCGTAATCTTCGGCGATCAACAGTGTGCCGCCGTCCCGAACGTACGATCGTATCGTGTTCGCTTCGTTCCCGTATGGCTCATCCGGCGAGAGGACAACCGCGAGTGTGTCGTTCGACGGCGCCGCCGGGTAATCGCTGACACTGCGTGCGACTGTCGTCCGTGTGTTGGTCTCCTCGGCGACCGCGCTGACCTGTGATGTCCCGTCCCAGTTCGTGTTGAACACTCCGAATGACGCCGCCGATGTACTCCCTGCAACGACCAGCGCCACCACCACCGCTCCGATAAGTGTGGCCAGTACCACGCGCGGCAGTGACCAGTCCCGGACCATTAGAACGCCTCCGGTGGTAATATCTCGACGATCCGCCGGGTGACGATATATCCGAACACGAGCAGGCCGAACGCAATGACCCACCGGAGCCGTCGGCGCCACGCCGGCGTCACGGTAAAGGGGGCCGTGAGCTCAACGAGGACGAGAAACCCGATCAGCGATACCACGAAGAACAGTTCCAGCGAGAGCGCTCCCAGCAGTGTCAGCACAACTACCGCGCCGACTAACCACGCCATCTGGCCGATTATGAACTGCTGTCGCTGGGGTGTCGGCATGGCTGTGATGTTTTGTTGGACCCTCTTGTAGCTACCCAACTTTGCGCGTTCGACCGGTGGTCACACGTCCTTTATCCTCGCCGGGACATACCCTTGACAGATGCGTCCACTTGAACACTTTCTGTTTGCTGCTCTCCCGCTTACAGCCTACGCAGTGGGCCGGTATCGCCGACTCCCACGCGGGCACACAGTCTTCATCGCCCTGCTGGCGACGCAACTGCCCGACCTGATCGACAAGCCACTGGCTTGGACGTTCGGCGTGCTTCCCAGCGGGCGCATGTTCGCCCACTCGCTCGTGATTTCTCTGCCACTGCTGTCGCTGGGCTGTGTGCTGGCTGCCCGTCGCGGTTGGGGTCGGTCGGCTGTGGTGTTTGTGCTAGCTTACCTGTCTCATATCGTCGGGGACTTCTACCAGATTCTCTGGCAAGGGTCGTCGTACTACTTTTTCCCAAACCTGTTCTGGCCGCTGCTGGCTGCGAACCCAGATCAGCGCCCGTCATTTGCCGCGCACGCGCCACCAAGTCTGTCGGCGGTGCTCGTGCCGTTGAGTGTGTTTTTGTTGGTCACTGGGTATATTCTACTGGATATCGTTCGGTGGCCGGTAGTGGTAGGTGAGTAAAATATTCTTGTACATTGGTCGTTTCGTCCGTCATCGTGTGTCTACTGGCGACTGTCATTTCATAATAAGCGTTTTCGCCTTGCACACTCTGAGACCAGGGTATACCACCCTATGGCAGACGGACTGTTGTCGTCGCTTGTCGACCCACGGACGCGAACCACGACAATCGGTATCAGTCGTCGGCGGCCGACCCGGGGCCGCTCTGACCGCGAACTTCCGCAATGGCCGCGCCCACATCGGCACCGGCATCGGCCGCCCGTTCAAGCACCACGTCAGCCATGAGCGGCTCGGTTCCGACGGCGCCGGCGTACCAGATATCGTGGCCGTCGACGGTCTCGGGGACGGCCCAGCCGTCGCGATAGTCCTCACACAGTCCCATATCTTCGGGGATGTCTTCCTGGGTGTGGTAGCCGTCGGCGATGAAAAGCGGGACGACTACGATGTCGTCGCTCTCGAAGAAATCCGTCACGTCGTCGACTTCCGGGTCCTCGTCCATGAACAGCGCCTTGACTTCGTCAAACCGGTCCATCTCCGCAATGCGGTCGGCGTGATACTCGATGGCCTTCGCGGAGTTCTCGTTGCGCTCGGTCCCGTGGCCGACAACAGCGAGGCCGAACCCGTCACCGACATCGGAATCATCGGTCACTGACTTCGCACGCTGGACGATGACATCGCTCATCGAGTCGTGCGTGCCGACGGGCCCGCAGTAGTGAACCGTCTGCCCAGTGTCGTCGGCCGTCAGCGTGGCCACGTCCGCACTCGTCCCATCTGAGCTCCACAGTTCGGGATCCCACTCGTCAAGCCGGAACTCACGCGGGATGACCTGCTCGGTGAAGTACCCCTCCGAAATGAACAGGGGAACCAGATACACTTCTTCGGCGTCCGTGGTACGTAAGGCCTCACGGAAATGCGGTTCCTCCTTCCAGAACGACTCTCTGACCTCGCTGAACGCGCTGGTCGCGCGGATCGTGTCCGCGTGCGAGAACGTTGGCGTACTCGACTCGGCGTTCAGGTGCGAGCCGTGGGCGGCGATAACGAGCGCTTGATCCATATGCTTCATTGGGCCGAATCGGTCTTAGGGGCTTCGTTGGCGACATGGGTGATACTTTTGTGTCTCGGTCGCCCGCAGTCACCTATGTCACTCGCCGCCGCCACCCGTGACGCCGTCCGCGAGCGCCCGTTCCTCTATGACGCGCTCCGGGCCGGCGTCGTCAACTACACCGCCGCCGCCCGACTGCTCGACATAGAGGGCGACACCGACGCCGTGGCCACTGCTCTGCGTCGTTTCGCCGACGAACTGGCCAACGGTCCGGCCCACGAGAGCGAAGCACGCGTCTCGATGCAGAGCGGTCTCGGTCGCACTGAAGACACCGACGCGCTGCTCGCTGTGGGTGACACCTGCCTCGGTTCGAGCGCCGGGTCGCTGACGGGTATCGTCGCCAGCGGCGACGTGTCAGCGGCGGCCCTCGGGGACGCACTCGGTCGACTGCGCGCGGCCGATATCTCCGTTGAGGCCGCCGGCGTCGGCGACGGGACACTCGTCGTCGTGGTCAGACGACGCGACGGCCCGGACGCGTTGCGCGTCGTCGAGGCTGCCGTCGGGCGGTAACCAACTTTAAACACTCGTTCCGACGCCTTCAAGCGGCCCGATACTGAGAAAACAGGTAATGACGCTGCGCGTGACGAACACGCTAACCGGCGAGAAAGAGCCGTTCGAGCCACGCGACCCCGATTCGGTGTTGCTGTACTACTGCGGG
>JAQCNK010000112.1 GCA_028275075.1 Haloarcula sp.
ATAGCAACGGCGAATCCGCACGGATCTACAAGCCACGCGGTGGTCATCGGCAACAGGATTATATACTCGACAATATAAGCCGGCGCACATGAGCAGAATCAAACTGTCGCTGCCGGACCAGGTGGATTCCGACATCCAGCGTCTCGTCGAACAAGGTGAGTTCCTCAACCGCGACCAAGCCGTCGAAGACCTGCTGAAACGCGGTATCTCGGCGTACAACGTCACAAGCGAGGAGACGGAGTCGCCGGTCGACGACGATATGTTCGGCCAGACCGCGGCCGAGCAGCAGGATCCGGCACAAATGGACGACGACTACGGCTTCTGATACTGTCGGCTGTACGTCCGTGAAGCGAGTCCCGTACCAACTGTTACGATAGCACCACGGTGTCCGAGGGCAACTGGCTTGCCGATCGGGGCCGACGGACACGTATGGTCGTTGCGGACCTCCACGCACACACGACACGCTCGGACGGGTCGCTCACGCTCGATGCGCTCCCGGCCGTGGCCGCCGACGCCGGAGTGTCGGTCGTCGCGATAACCGACCACGACAGGATCCAGCCATCCCTCGACGGTCCGGTGACGACCCGTGACGGGCTCACTGTCGTCCACGGCATCGAGTTGCGCGTCGACGCCGGCGACCAGCGCCTCGACCTGCTCGGCTACGGCGTCGACACAACCGACGCGCTGGTCACTGAGTGCGAGCGCATCCAGCACAACCGGCGCGAGCGCGGACGGGCGATAATCGACTGCGTCGAGGAGTATCTGCGCGTCTCGCTGCCGGTCGAGCCCCGCGCGGGACTGGGCCGACCCCATATCGCCAGCGCTGTCGCCGAGGCGACCGACTACAGTTACCAGGGGGCGTTTGACGACCTCATCGGTGCTGACTGCCCCTGTTACGTCCCACGCGAGGTCCCGGAGTTCAACCGCGGTCGCAAGCTGTTGGCCGACGCCTGCGGGCTTGTCGCGCTCGCCCACCCGTTCCGGTATCGGGACACTGAGGCTGCGCTGGCGCGCTGTGCCGATCTGGATGCCGTCGAACGGTGGTACCCATACGACCGCCCCGTCGACGACGGACGAGTCGAGGCGGCCATCGATCGATACGACCTCGTACCGACCGGCGGGAGTGATGCCCACGACGAACACCTCGGCGTGTCTGGTCTCGACCGCGCTGCCTGGAATCGGGTCCGGGACGCCATCGTCTGACCCGACGCTGCCCAGTCTGACAGCCGGCAGACGGAATCCGAGGGTTCAATGTCCCACGGGCCAAAGCGATGGGTATGCAGTGTCACTACTGCGACCGTGAAGCGGATATCGCCGTCGACAGTGACGGGGTCAAAGTCGGTGTCTGCAAAACGCACTTTCGCGAGCAGATGACCGAACTGGAAAACGCTGACTGGCTTGACGATCTTGACGATGAACTCGATATCGACCGACGGGAATAGCGACTGGGAACGCTACCAGTAGCTGCATACCAGAATCGATAGGCGGTTTTCACTGCCTCGCTGGCCGCTGCCAAGCGCTGTATCCGTTCCACACGAAAGTGGACCGTCGCCCTTGGCGGCCAACGGTTTGCCGTTCTGCCAGGCGAGCCATGCCGGAGTGGCGAATCGGCGCCGTCTGTTACAGCCAGAACGCTCAGTCGTCGCTCGCGATCTGCTCTGTCTCGGTGGTCACGCTGCGCTGCCCTCGGACGTAGTCGGTGAAGTTGTCAAACAGCCGTTTGGCCTCACACGCCGCCCGGTAGTTCTCTTCGGTGATCCCGTTGAGGACGTGTTCGATACGCTCGTCCGGGAGATCCTTGCCGGAAGCGACGTATTCGGCGGTCTCGGTGTCGTACTCGGGGTGGAACTGCACTGCGAACACGTCTCCATAGCGGAAGCCGTGGATACCGTAGTCGTTCTCGGCGAACTTGGCTGCCCCCGACGGCAGCTCGACGACACTGTCTGAGTGGGTCGTAAAGACGGTAAACGACTCGTCGATCCCCTCAAGTAACGGGTTCGAACCGTCGTGTTCGACGGTCCGGTAGCCGATCTCGTACTCGCCCATCGACTGCAC
>JAQCNK010000115.1 GCA_028275075.1 Haloarcula sp.
TCGAGGTTCCACGGGTCGCCATCCTCGACTTTCGGCCCTTCGAGCCAGGACTGCAGCAGGTTCCAGACGAAGATGAGTTGCCCGACCAGCAGGATGAACGCGCCGGCGGTGGCCAGCAGGTGGAACGTCGAGACCTGTGCCAGCGGGGCGATTGCGCCGTCGAACTGGTAGGTGGCATAGCGGCGCGGCATACCGAGGTAGCCAAGCGCAAGCATCGCGAAGAAGGTGAGGTTGGTCCCGATCATCGAGAGCCAGAAGTGGGCTTTCCCGAGCGTGCGCTGGTACATCCGGCCCGTGAAGACGGGGAACCAGTAGTAGATGCCAGCGAAGACGGCAAAGCCGATAGCGCCCATGACGATGTAGTGGAAGTGACCCACGACGTAGTAGGTATCGTGCAGTACCAGGTCAATGGGGATTGCGGCGAGGAAGACGCCGGTAACACCGCCGATGATGAAGTTCGAGACGAAACCGATACAGAACAGCATTGGGCTCGTCAGTCGGAGCCGACCGTTCCACATCGTCGTGATCCAGTTGAACGTCTTCACTGCGCTGGGTATCGCGATGGCGAGTGAGACAGCCATAAACGAGGCCCGCAGTCGCGGGTCCATCCCCGTCGAGAACATGTGGTGGGCCCACACGCCAAAGGAGAGAACACCGATGGCCAGCGTGGAGTAGACGACGAATTTGAAGCCGAACAGCTTGCGGCCCGAGAACTTCGGCAGAATTAGACTCACGAGTCCCATCGGCGGCAACACGAGGATATACACCTCGGGATGACCGAAGAACCAGAACAGGTGTTGCCACAGTAGTGGCCCCCCGCCCTCGACGGCGAAGAACGTCGTCGCGAGGTTCCGGTCCATCAACAGCATGACGATGGCGCTGCCAAGCAGCGGGAAGGCAAAGAGGATGAGCGCCGACTGGGTGAGGATGGTCCACGAGAAGATATCGAGATTCGCCCAGCTGACATCCTCACCGCGCTCAGTGAAGACAGTCGCGATGAAATTGATGGCCCCCATCGTCGCGGCGACCCCAGAGAGGTGGAGTCCCAGCAACATCAGGTCGACGCCGGGGTTGGCTTGCTCCACTGATAGTGGCGCGTACATAGTCCAGGCAGTCTGGGCTGGCTCGATCATGTTTTCGGTGACCGGCGCAAGGAAGAAGCCCGCCCAGATGAGCAAGGCAGCGGGCGGTAGTAGCCAGAACGCGATGGCGTTGATGCGTGGGAACGCCATGTCGTCGGCCCCGATGAGCAGCGGAATAAAGTAGTTCGCGAAGGCCGCAATGATCGGTGTCCCGAACAGGAACAGCATCGTGATGCCGTGGCTCGTCAAAATGGAGTTGTACGCGTTCGGACCCAAAATGGCGCCGCCGGGCACGATGAGCTGGATACGGATGAGCATCGCCATGATACCACCGACTGCAAAGGCGATGATAGCGTACAGTCCGTACAGCAGTCCGATATCCTTGTGATCGACAGTGGTCAACCAGCGGATAAGTCCCGTAGGTTTCTCCCGGTTGAGGACGGCGATATCCTCACCTGTCGCGGTTCCACCTCCGGCCAGCGGGGTGTATGACCGCCAGTTCTCGATGCGCGTGAGTACGGCGATGATGCCGACGAGAAGGACAGCCATCAACCCCGTCAGCACTAGATCTCCTACAGCCATAGACGAACCTCAGAACTGAGTGGTAATGAAAGGGACGGTTCTACCGGCCCGTCCAGTGGTAGTTACGCCTCGGGGAGGCCTTCGTCGTCGGACTCCAGTTCCGCCGAGTCCGCAGTCGTCTCTTCGCTGTCCTCAAGTGAGTCAGTCGCCGCGTTGGGTTCCTCTATTGCGGAGTGGTCGCCACCTTTCTCGGCGCCCTCGATAGCCCGGCCGGCGTAGTACGTGAGCACGGCCAGCAGGAGGAACATCGAGACCATCAGCGAGAACTGCAACCCGCTGAAGACGAGATCGAGACCGAACGGATTCACCACCGCGAAGGCGGCGATGAAAAAGAGGATGATACCAAGCGGGATGAGGTTGACAGTGAGGTCGAGGAGCGTGTCCTTTTCGAACCCGAACAGTGGCATATAGCAAACCGTTGGATGCGGGCCAGTAAATAGGCTGTTGGTTTCTCTCAGACCGTACTCTGCTCCATCACGGAGCCGACGCCACCCATCGCCACCATCACGACGCCGGCGGAGGCAACAGCGACCAAGCGCGTAAACACCGGCCCCTCGCCGATGTTGGCGATAGCAAGCGCTCCGGTCGGCACGTAAACGACCGTTAACCCCACGGCGATGAGGGCGAGAACGACGCCGACACCGACAAGCGTCGGCCACGGCCGTGAGACGTAGCCCGATTCGGTGAGGATTCCGGCGATAGAGCCACCGAAGAGGATGAGTCCGAAGACGGCCACGGGGAACAGGCCGATGAAGACGCCGATTTCCGAGAGGACAAGCCCCAGTGCGACGAACACCGGCCATGGACTCGCCGTCCGGTACTGGTCGCTCAGTCCGGGTTGCTCTTCCATATCTGTCGTTGGGCGTCTGGCATCATATGCCCATCGGACTCTCGCCAGCGGATATCTTTCACCGGTTGCGTTCGCGCCCGAGCGTGTGCGGACTGGCTAGGCTATGTGATGAGCCTGGGTCAACAAGTTTTCAGCCTAATTACAACTATATTTTATATTTCGGAATGCAGCAAGGGAAAGTACGACCGGCGGTATCGCCTCGTGTCCGTCTGGCGTCAGACACCAACACAAACTATTTGTCTGCGATACGGCTTAATCAGGATAATGAGTGTTCGCACGGTAGAACTAGTATCTGAGTGGGATTCGGTGCCCTTCGACGGTGGCTACGACGGGCTCCGGTCTCTCTCTGACCGGGGTTTCTCCGGTGCCGTCACCACCGGCTCGACACGGCTATTAATGCTCAAGGGCACTGCAGTGGCTATCCTCGACGGGGATATCGAGGACTACGACGGGACCGACGGCACTGCACGGGCCGCCCCGCACGACGCGTTGCCACTACTCGTCGCGATGCAGGCCAATGCCGATAGCCCGCGGGCTGAGTATTACACCGAAGACACGTCCATCTCCGAAGTCGACCAGACCCTCAAAGACGGCAACTTCACCGGGTTCGTCGAACTGTCCGAGAACGTCCTCTCCGGGGACTACTATCTGGTCTATCACCAGGGCCGTTCGATGACCGTCGGGTGGGTCGGAAACGCACAGCGACTCGTTACCGACGAGGAGGCCTTCGAACAGGCCGACGGCGAGGTTGGTATCTACCAGGTTATGCCGGCCGACATAGAGCCCATCGAGATTCCGGCGCCACCGGAGCCGAGTTCGACGACGGATGAAAACGGAGCGAGCGCGCCAGCGGAGACCACCGCGACCGATGAGACGGACCCGTCGGGCACCACAACATCGGACCAAACACCCGCCGATAAAGCACAGGAGACAGCCAC
>JAQCNK010000123.1 GCA_028275075.1 Haloarcula sp.
GGTGACGTCGAGGACACCCTCGAAACCGGTGTGGTCGAGCCGGTCCACGCCAAGCGCCAGGCCGTCTCCTCGGCTGCAGAGGCCGCGAACCTCGTGCTCAAGATCGACGACATCATTGCCGCGGGGCAAGAACCGCTTTCTGCACTCGCGCCGGACGCTCGCCTGCTGCTCTCTCAGTACTGTGGTACCCAGTCAGCTAGCGCCGGTCCCGTCGGGATACTCTGACCGGAGGTCGTCTTCCCACGGGAAGCGCATCCGAGCGGAATACTCCTCGGGATAGGCCGAAAGCCCCTCGTCTAGTTCATCCCGCAGCTCTTGGTACTGCGCAAAGAACTCCGCTTTGTCGAAGATAGCGGCGGCGTTTGACGGGTCGTCGTCGGACGGGTACTGGGACAGATCGGTCGCGAACTGCATGAGTTTGTGCACGGCTGTTCCGATCCGCTCTGCCCGCTCGACGGCCTCGTCGTCGGCGCCGGCAACGATGGCGGCGAGGCCGGTTATCGAACTCCGGAGCGAGGCCTGTCGTTCGAGGAGGTCGAAGTAGGCGTCGCCTGTCTGGTCCCCGTCCTCGGACGGCTCGTGGACGAGTGGGGCCTCGACCAACGCCGCTGCTTCTCGCGTCCAGTACTCCACGCAGTCGTCGCCGAGACGGTGCAGAAGTCGCGTGAGAACCGGCATGAGGAGCTGTGCGACCAGCAGGGCATCCCGTTCGTGGCCCGGTTCGACATCGCCGTCCACTACGTCGTCGACGATATCGTAGTACTCCGCGGCGACGATAGCGAACTGTAACAGAGTCTGACGGGTCCGCTCGTCACCACCGTGAACGCGGTGAATCTGGTCGGCCTGGAACGCGGTCGTGGTTTTCGGCCGACGGTCCCGCTTCGGGAGCGCGTCATTTTCTTTGAACGCGAGCGTATACACGTGCTGACGGGCGGCTTCGGAGTCGAGTTCGTCCTCAAGCAGTGCCTCGATATAGTCCAGTCCTCGGGTGTAAAAGTCCCGGAAATATTCCGCGTTCTCGCCGAAAGAATCCTTGTTGTTTGCTGGCATACTCCGTGTATACTAAACTAATGTTTATTACTTTCGCTATATATTCCGTGAACGATTCGCGGTAGCGCCGTATCGGCGGCCGCGTGGGTGTTCGTCAAAATTGTAACTATCGGATCAGGTTTTTGCGCTTTCGCTTAACTCAGCATGCGGCGTCTTCGGATCCCGGGGGTTCGAGTGGGTTGCACGCGTTTTGAATCATTGGTGGGGCGCCCAGGACGGTCTCTTTACGCTGCTGCAGGTCGGCTCGATAGTCGATGTTAGCTTGCATTGGTCTGATACCGATTAACAATATCATCTATTATGGTAAATAGCTTCCGTATTGTTTTTTATTATGTATAACTAAAATACAAGCTGCTATCTACCGGGAGATATCGGGTGACCCGGAGCTGGCCGGAACTCCGCTATTTCGGTGATAACGGCAGTCTCTACGTCTCTCACACTCACTTGTGGTGTCGGCGATGAGGCGCCACGTGCGCCGGCTACCCGCGTAGCTCGACCACCGGCTGATTCTCCGACCGATTCACATAGTATCGTATCGCCTCCACTGCTCGCTGGCACCCAGCGACTGTCCTAGTCGGCAGTCTCGCAGGTGACGCACCTATAACGCTTATATCGATACGTCCACAACACTAGACGTAATTGTGGATGTCGTCGTATCGCTACACAGGTTCCCCCGCCGGCAATACGCCTACTGCCGTGACCGGTCGGTCGCTCGTCGGCCGACGGGCAGCCGGCCGCCGCCCCGCTCCTGACCGTGACACAGACACTCAAATTCTCAACCAATGTACACCTAACCGCACGATAGCGGTGCGGTCGGTGTGTGAATAGTTGCAGTCGTTCCTATCGACGGACCAGTCGAATGCGTATTTAAAATACAATTTCGATGGTTACCGATCTGTGCGAAGTGGTCACACGATATGTCACTATTCCCGCCGCAGTGGGGCGGTTTTGACGATCTGATTCAGTGGTTCGCGTACACCACCTCCCGTCCAATATCCCACATCTTTATATAGAACCACATACAATCAATCGATTGATTATGAGCCAGCGTCAGATGCAGGGCCAGCCGATGATCATCCTGGGAGAGGACTCCCAACGGATGAAAGACAAGTCTGCACAGGAACACAACATCTCGGCCGCCCGAGCGGTCGCCGAGTCCGTTCGCTCGACACTCGGTCCCAAGGGGATGGACAAGATGCTCGTCTCCTCGACGGGCGACGTAACCGTCACGAACGACGGTGTCACCATCCTCACCGAGATGGACATCGACAACCCGACGGCCTCGATGATCGTCGAGGTCGCAGAGACGCAGGAAGACGAAGCTGGTGACGGCACCACGTCCGCCGTCGCCATCGCCGGCGAGCTTCTGAAGAACGCCGAGGGCCTGCTGGAGCAGGACATCCACCCAACGGCCATCATCAAAGGGTTCAACCTGGCCGCCACGGAGGCCAAAGCCGCTATCGAGGATATCTCGACGGAAGTCGACCCCAGCGACGGGGAACTCCTCAAGAACGTGGCTGAGACATCGATGACTGGGAAGGGCGCCGAGCTCAACAAGGAGCTGCTCGCCCAGATCATCGTCGACGCTGTCAACGCCGTCACCGTCGAGACCGAAGACGAAGACCACGTCGTCGACCTCGAATATCTCAACATCGAGACCCAGACCGGCAGCGCCGCCGACAGCTCCGAACTGCTCGAAGGTGCTGTCGTCGACAAGGACCCGGTCCACGAGGAGATGCCGACCGAAGTCGACGACGCGAACGTACTCCTGATGGACACCGCCATCGAGCTGGAGGAAACCGACGTCGACGCCCAGCTTTCCGTCGACGATCCGAGCCAGCTCCAGAACTTCCTCGACAAAGAAGAAGAGCAGCTCGAGGAGCTCGTCGACCAGGTCGAGGCCACCGGCGCGAACGTCCTGTTCTGTCAGAAGAACATCGACGACATGGCCCAGCACTATCTCGCTCAGAAAGGGATCCTGGCCGTCAAGCGGTCCAAGAAGTCCGATATCGAGTTCCTGAAAGAGGTTCTGGGCGCCAACATCGTCTCGGACCTCGACGCGGCCAGCGAGGCTGACCTCGGCAACGGCTCGGTCGCCCGCGACGAGGCTGAGGGTCTGTTCTACGTCGAGGGGTCCAACGAGGACGCCCACGGTGTCACGCTCCTCCTCCGTGGTTCGACCGACCACGTTGTCGACGAACTCGAGCGCGGCGTTCAGGACGCACTGGATGTCGTCGCTGCCACGGTCGCCCAGGGCCAGGTCCTGGGCGGTGGCGGTGCACCCGAAGTCGAGGTCGCCGCCCGACTGCGCGACTTCGCCGACGGCGTCGAGGGCCGCGAACAGCTCGCAGTCGAGGCATTTGCCGACGCGCTGGAGATCATCCCGCGCACGCTGGCGAACAACGCTGGTCTCGACTCCATCGACACGCTGGTCGACCTGCGTGCCGCCCACGAGGACGGCCAGGTCAGCGCCGGTCTGAACGTCTTCACCGGCGATGTCGAGGACACGCTCGAAACCGGCGTCGTCGAGCCGGCTCACGCCAAGCGACAGGCCGTTTCCTCGGCTGCAGAGGCCGCGAACCTCGTGCTCAAGATCGACGACATCATTGCCGCGGGCGACCTCTCGACCTCCGGTGACGGGGACGAGGGCGGCCCCGGCGGTCCCGGTGGCGCCCCCGGCGGCATGGGTGGCGGAATGGGCGGCATGATGTAGGACCGGCGAGCGCAACGAGACGCGCCGACCAGGCGGTCGGAAACCGCCGTGACACGCGAGACCGAGACCACTTTTGACACGCTTTCATACGGTTTGGTGTAGCCTCTCACCGCTAGGCCGACCGTTCAGCATAACGACTCGCGGTATCGGTACTATACGGGCGGCGGTGTCCGAAGGGACCCGCCAGACTGCAGCAATCGTTTTCATAGCGAGTGGGGCGGCACGGAGCGACGCCCTTGCATAGCAACGGCGAATCCGCACGGATCTACAAGCCACGCGGTGGTCATCGGCAACAGGATTATATACTCGACAATATAAGCCGGCGCACATGAGCAGAATCAAACTGTCGCTGCCGGACCAGGTGGATTCCGACATCCAGCGTCTCGTCG
>JAQCNK010000146.1 GCA_028275075.1 Haloarcula sp.
CCGGGGTGGCGAATATCGTTACGAACTTACAGCCACCAGTATGACCGAAGAAAGCCGACACTGGCTGCCGCCATCGCCGCGTTTGATAAGGCTGGCCACTGACAAACCAGTATGGTATTTCTCGTTCCGTTCGACGGCTCGCCGCTCGCCGAGACTGCCCTCGACCGCGCGGTCGATTACGCGGCCGCGATGGACACAAGCGTGGTCGCAGTCAGTCTCGTCCCGACCGGCACGGACTACGCCGTCCGTCGCCTTCGTGTCGACCCAAGCGAGGACTTCGCTGCCGAGACAGCCGCGAACGACCTCCGCCGGAAAATCGAGGAAGCGACCGACGACGCCGAACTCAACTACGAAGACGTCAGCGCCTACTCCGTGAACGAACTCTCCGAGACCATCCGCCGGGTAGCCCGTGACACCGAAGCCGAGGTGGTGTTCCTGGGCAGTGCCGACACCGACGATATCGTTGTCCCCAGCTCGGAACTGGACGACGCGGACGCCTACGATGTCCACATCGTCCGCCAAACCTAGGCAGGGTCCTTTTCACTCGCTCCACTGCGGAGTATCCCAGCCAGAGAAACCCATTCTTGCGGTGTACGAGGTGTCATAGAACGGTTCATACAGCCGTCACTACTTTCCATCGGTAATACTGCCGGCTACAAGTTCGCAAAGATATTCGCCACTCGGGGTGGCGAGTTCCTTCAGTTTGTTATAGCCGGCACCTATGGAATGGCTCTTATGTTAAGTCCTGTAATGAACTGAGAGCGAAGCAGTCGATCACTCCCTGAATAGGTGCTTTGACGAGTGTCAGTGAGCGCATGAATCCAAACGCATGAACCGCGGTCTGCAGGCGATCTTTGGACAGGCCACGGAATTTTTCCAACCATGGCTCTGTCACTGACCAGAGACACTCGGCTTGATTCGTATGAACTCCGTCCTCAGTGACAAACTCGTTGTCGTGAACGACGATCTTGTGCTCGTACTCCATCGCCAGATACGCTCTATGTGCGTCACTCCAGACCTGTCCGTGGCGGCTCCTGTCCCTTGTATCCTGAACACGCCTGTGGTGTCTCATCGACCTGCGTCGGACGCCGACGCAGGGCGCAATCGCCGCCCACACAGCCGGGAAGCCGTCGAGAAACACGGTCTCGAACTCGTCGACCGCATCGGCGATTGTATCGTAGTCGTGGGTGAACAACCGCGAGATGGCGCGTGTACTCAGCAGCGTATCCACGTAGAGGACGAAGATCAACAGGAGCTTGCCGTCCGCAAGCTCCTTGTTGGCAAACGGTGTCCCGCTGGTGTACCGCGGTGAGTGGCCACAGGACCGACACCGAACTCGGTCACACCCGTCCCACGTCCGAATGTGCCCTTCTGCTCCACAGTTGGGGCATGGTCGCTCCGACCATGCCTCCTTCAGCCGGTTCTCAACAAGGTCAGACAACGGCTTGACTACTGGCTCCAGCGAGATCTGTTCGAAAACCTTCCGAAGCATCCATCCCATACCCTCCGACGTTCGGTGCATACCTCCAGCCAGACACGGGACGAACTAATCTGTTACAGGACTCAACATAAGAGCCAAAGAAGTTCAGAACGCCGATTTCAGGCGGTTCGTCGTTCTATAAATGTTCTACAAATTATCCGAACATCTGGCGCATCATCGGGTGCATCTCCATGAGCTGCTCTTCGGCGATCTCCTCGTACAGTTTGTACGTGATAGAGACCGTCAGCAGCAGCCCCGTCCCGGAGACGTTCCCGATAGTGCCCATCATGTTCGCCATGACGGCCAGCAACCCGACAAGGGCACCGCCGATGACGGTGACCTGTGGGATGTACCGCTCTAGGACCTTTTCGATGACGCCGACGTTCTGGCGGAAGCCGGGAATCTGCATCCCGGAGTTGTGGATCTGCTTTGCCGTCGCCTCGGGGCCCATGTCGGTCGTCTCAACCCAGAAGACGGCGAAGATCGCACCACCGATCAGCATGAACGTCAGGTCCACGCCGACCCGGATGAGTATCTGCCAGACCTCGTTCGTTGTCGTCCCTTGCAGGAACCACATCCAGTCACCGGGCGACTGGATGGGCGCCAGATAGTAGAACAGCCCCCCGACTGGCTGGCCGTTGTTGTTGTACGTGCCGAGCCACGCCGGCATGGTCGCGAGCTGTTGGTTGAGGATTTTGCCGAGGAACCTGAGGTTCGCCTGCAGCGCGCGAACGAGAATCATCGGCAGGACGCTGGCGTAGATGAGCTTCACTGGGAAGCGACCGCGCGCACCCTTGACCCGGGCGTTCGAGAGCGGAATCTCGACGCGGACCGACTCGGCGTAGACGACGACCGAAAAGATGAGGACGGTCGTCGCCAGCGCCAGCAGTCGGCCGCCACCGGGCGAGAGGAACAGCGTCTCGATACCCGACGCGGTAAACAGCGACCCCGTCGCCTGCTCGCCCGTGATGAACAGATACCAGGTGTAGATGATCCCGTTCTGGTTCCCGATAAAGGGTGTCGAGAGCAGCCCACCCAGCAGTCGCTGGCTCACGCCGGCGATGATGAACAGGCCGATACCGGAGCCGACGCCCCACTTGGAGATGACCTCGTCCATGAACAGGATGAGGACACCGCCGACAAACATCTGGGCGAAGATGAGTGCCTGCACACCGGTGATACCGATGTTAAGCGACTGGGCAACGGCCGGATCCGGCGGCAGGAAACTCCCCGCAAACACCATCGGGATGCCGGTCAGGCAGATCATCACCAACACCAGCAGCTTCTGGAGCCCCTGATAGAGGATCTGGTCCCGTGGGTCGTCCTGCGTGTTCAGCCCGAGTAAATTCGCTCCGCCGAGCAACTGCAACACGATGGAGGCGGTGACGATGGGCCCGATACCCAGCTGCATGATACTCCCCTGGCCGGAGGCCAGAATCGACGCGAATCGGCCGAGTGGGTTCGAGTCCGAGCCGACTTGCAGTCCGAACAGCCCAACGTTCGTCAGGAAGAAATACAGCACGAGCACGCCACCGGTCCAAGCAAGCTTGCGCTTGAACGGGACGTGTCCTTCCGGACGGCGGACTGCCGGCATCCGCAC
>JAQCNK010000150.1 GCA_028275075.1 Haloarcula sp.
GGAACCCGAGCGATAAGCATCATCGTATAATACTGCTCGAAGGCGTCTCGGTCGGCCCAGTCCGGGAACGTCTCTTTTCGATTGGTGATAAACTGCTCGCGGAACTCGGGGGTTGGCTCTCCGGTGTCGGGGTCCCGAACGGGGACGACACAGCGACCACAGGGCGTGACCCCCTCGATGCGTACGTCGCCGGCGCGAAACGCCGGCGCGTCCGAACCGACGAACCGGTCCTCCCAGAACGCCGGGACACCGCCTATTTCGATGTTTGCTCGTACTCTGCGCCGCACACTGTCGACGGTCATATCCGCAAACCAATCGGCGACTGTCTCCAGCGTCGCAGTGCTGACGACTGACGGCCCCATCGACTGCCGGTCGACATGTCCCAGATCTGTACTGCGGTCGAGCGTCAGGTCGCCGTCTAGTTCGAGCGCGTCGGCGAGCCACGCCGTCGCCGCGGCCCGTCCGGTCTCGCTGTCGAGGGGGAATTCGCGACGCTCGGGCGACACGACGCGCAACGTCGTGGTCTCGGGGTCGTATGTCGTCGACAGTTTGTGAAAGCGGTCGGACTGCTTCGCGTTGACGCGCTCGCCGTCGTCGTCGAGCAAGGCGAACTCCCGGTCGTGTTCGAGCGTCCCGCCGGGACGCAGCCGCGACTGCTCGGTGTCGAGTCGGTCGAGCCCCTTCACCGGATACACGGTGAGTCGGTCGACGTGTGCCACTGCCCGACACAAGGAGCGACGGCGACAAAGCCGTTACCCACGGGTCGATCAGATCCGGCCCGTTTCCGTGGAGCGAGGCCGTCGCCGGCCGACGGCCCGGGAGACGCTGATGCTGGTGGCATTCGCCGTCACGAGATGTCGCTATCGAAGCGGAGAGCCGACAGCGTCTCTATCGGTGAACGTCGACAGATTCGAGTCGAATCTCAGATGTCGGTGCGTCGTTCGGGTCCGTCTCCGTCGAACCGATCTCCTCAACCACGTCCATGCCGTCGGTGACCTCGCCGAAGATGGCGTGTTTCCCGTTGAGGTGGTGTGTGGCTGCCAGCGTGATGAAAAACTGCGAGCCGTTGGTATCGGGGCCGCGGTTCGCCATACTGAGGAGACCCGCCCGGTCGTGGGTCAGGTCGTCGTCGAACTCGTCTTCAAAGGTGTAACCGGGGCCGCCGCGGCCGGTGCCGGTCGGGTCGCCCATCTGAATCATGAAATCATCGATAACTCGGTGGATCTCGATGTCCGAATAGAGCGGGTCGATACGCTTCTCGCCCGACTCCGGGTCTTCCCAGGCGCCGGTGCCGGGGCCGACCTCGGTCCCATCGTAGTCGTTGGCGCCTTCGGCCAGTCCGACGAAGTTCTCGACAGTGTTGGGTACACGGTCGTCGTACAGTTCGACTTCGATGTCGCCCGCTGTCGTGTGGAGCGTCGCTGTCAGGTCGCTCATACTGAGACGTAGATGCGGCGAGGCAAAAGCCTACCCAATGGTGCCGAGTGATTGTAGCACGCCCGCAATCCGCTTGCGGGTCGTTGCGCTGTAGGGCGTTTCACGGCTGTCCAACCCCCCACTGCTACAGATATCAGTTTCAGGGAAGGGAGTCCAGAAGTAGGTCGGTCACCCGCTCGGGCGCGTCGAACTGTACCCAGTGGCTCGCATCGGGAAGTCGTTCGACCCGAACGTCCGGGACCCACTGCTGGAGCCCCTCAGTAAGCGAAACGTCCAGCGCCGCGTCCCGTTCGCCCCAGATAAGCAGCGTCGGCACACGGACCGGCAGGTCTCCGACGCCGCCTCCCGTAACTGTCAGCTTCGCGTTCCGTCGGGCCAGCGCCCGGTAGTAGTTCAGCGCCGCCGTGCGTGCGCCTGGCTGGGAGAACGCTTGCTTGTAGCGCGCAATATCTGTCTCGGAAAACGCGTCAGCGCGGACCGTCCCGTCCCTGAGCATGCGCTCCAACGCTTCGAAGTTTAGGGCGGACAGACTGAACTCCGGCAGCCCGGGAAGCTGGAAGAAGCCGACGTACCACGATTTGGCGAGTTGGGCGGGGTTCGAGCGCAGCGTCTGCTCGTACTTCGTGGGATGGGGGGCGTTTAGCACCGCCAGTCGGTCGACGACAGCTGGCCGGTCAATAGCGGTCTGCCAAGCGACCAGCCCGCCCCAGTCGTGGCCGACGATATGTGCCGACTCCCGGTCGAACGCATGGACCAGTCCGGCCACATCGTTGACCAACTCATCGATATGGTAGGCGTCGACACCGTCGGGCTTCTCCGAGCGGTTGTAGCCGCGCATGTCCGGCGCGACCACTCGATAGCCCGCCTCGACCAGCGAGGGAATCTGGTGGCGCCAGGCGTACCAGAACTCGGGGAACCCATGTAGCAACACGACCATAGCACCGTCTTCAGGGCCAGCGGTGACGGTGTGGAGCCTGACCCCGTTCGTCTCGACAGTGTCGTGGTTCCAGGGCTCGCCTACAGCGGGAACCGTCCAGTCGTCGACAGGAACAGTCATTACCGGCCGTTAGCAGTCCGTATCAGAAGGCCCGCAGGCCTTCGAGCGCTTCGGCGGCGCTACCGTCGTCGATAGCGGCGCGGGCCTGTTCGAGGCCGTCCGCAATGCTATCGGCGTCCTCGCGGGCGTAGATACGCAGGGCGGCGTTCAGCGCGACAGCGTCGGCGAATCCGTCGGTACGGTCGCCGGTCAGCACCGCCTCGGTGATGTCGGCCGAGTCGCCAGCCACGTCCTCGACGGCTAAGTCGTCGCTGGTCACGTCCATGCCGTATTCGCTCGTGCGAATCTCGAAGTCGGCGATGTCCTCGTCGTCCGATTCATCCCCCACAACAGGCCACTCGGCGACGACGGTTTCGCCGGGACGCACGTCGTCGTACCCCTCCATCCCTTGGAAGAACAGCGCCCGTTCAAGACTGGTCGTCTCCGATTCGAGGAGCGTTCTGACCATCTTCTTCGCGAAGGGGAGGTGGTAGAAGCTCCCCAGATGGACGCTGGCGCCGGCGGGGTTGGCGAGCGTCTCGACGGTGTTGACAAAGCAGCGCACGCCCATGTTGTCACGTCGGTCAAAGAGCGTGTCAATACCGGGGTTGAACGCTGGCTGGTAGTAGAAGCCAAAGCCCACATCGTCGACCATATCGGCGCTCTCGGTGGGGTCGAGTTCGGTTCTGACGCCCAGTTCGTCCAGCACATGCTTGTAGGCGTCTTGTTTCTGCGTGGGAACACGGTCGCCGGAGTGGACGACCACAGGGGTCCCTGCAGCGGCGGCCACGACGCCGGCGGCAACGCCGAGGATAGCCGACCGGCCCTTGCCATCGTAGTTCGCACCGCAGTCGACGGGATCGGCGTCCGGTTCTGCCGTGACGACCGACTCCTCGGCCATCACGTCGACGTACGCGCTCAGTTCCGTTGGCGTGTTGCGCTTCCACCGGTTTGCCAGCCAGAACGCGCCCAGCGTCGTCTGGTCGGGCTCGCCATCGAGGATGCGCTGGAAGGCCTCCCGTGACTGCGCGCGGCTCATGTCGTCGGCGGACTTGTGTCCGGAACCGACGACTTCGGTCATCAGCCGTTTCAGCGGCCAGTCGCCGTACTCGCGGGTCGCTTGTGCCATGCAAGCCAGTTAGGACTACAGTTTCAAATCCCCTCCGTTTCGGTTTCATTTTGCGGGAACACAGTGCGTTCCCGAAAACCATACACCGGTCCACGCCTAACTCAAGCTAATGAGCCTCCGAGCGGGTGACTGGCGGGAGCGTATCGACGATGTCGACGCCGCGCTCATCGACGGGTTCCAGAGTGGCTTCCCGATCCGCGAGCGCCCCTTCGACGCGGTGGGTGAACAGCTTGGTATCCCGGCCGACAGAGCGCTCGAACGCGTCGAGAAACTCCGCGAAGACGGCATCTTCCGGCGCTTTGGCGCCGTATTGAATCCACCGGTCATCGGCTCCTCGACGCTTGCTGCTGTCTCCGCGCCGGAGGACCGCTTCGATGAGATTGCCGCCGTGATCAATGACCACCAACAGGTGAACCACAACTACGCCCGGGACCACGAGTGGAACATGTGGTTTGTAGTCACCGCCGGCTCCCGAGAGCGGCGCGACGATATTCTCGCCGACATCGAGAGCCGGACCGGCTGTTCGGTGCTCGTACTCCCGATGTTGACGGACTACTACATCGACCTCGAATTTCCGGTAGTGAACGCGGACAGATTCGCGCGGGAGAGCATCGAGGGCACCGACGCGAGCGCGACCCGAATCAGTGAAGACGCCGCCGTCGATCTTGATGCTCTCGCTCGCCAACTCCTGTTGCAAATACAGGAGGGGTTTCCGCTCTCGGCGACGCCCTACCGGGATATCTCGGCCGCCATCGACGCCGACGTAGGCGACGTGCTAGCGACCATCGAGCAGCTACGTGACGACGGCTGCATCAAGCGCATCGGCTGTGTCGTCAACCACATCACCACCGGCTTCGACAACAACTGTATGGTCGTCTGGGACGTGCCAGATGACCGGCTCGACGAGTTGGGCAAACAGGTCGGCGAACTCCCCTACGTCACGCTCTGTTACCACCGCCCTCGCCGGCCCGCCCAAGAGTGGCAGTACAACCTCTTTACTATGATTCACGGGCGGGACGCTGACGCGGTCGACGAGAAAATAAACGAACTCGC
>JAQCNK010000070.1 GCA_028275075.1 Haloarcula sp.
CGCTTCGAACTGACGTTCAGAGAGCTCCCCGTTGACGTAGCGTTCTTCGAGCGCCGTCCGTCGCTCCTCCGGCGTCGGCTCAACGCGGTCGGCCAGCCCGAGCTGTCGGAGCGGTGGGACGGCGGCCTCCAGACCGTGGAGGACGGTAGCCACGCGTTGGCTCCGGGGGAGGGAGGCGCGGCTGGCGAGCGCCGAGAGAAGCGCGGCGGCAAAGACCAGCGTCAGCCCACCGAGGAGGAGCGTCCCGAGCAGGAACCCCCCGACGGTCAACACCAGGGACCCGCCGGTCACGAGGACGGAGACGGTTGCGAGGACGCCGACGACGGCCGTTCCGGCGGCAGAAAGCCCGGACAACACTGTCGCGGCGAACAGCAGCCAGTGGCGGTTATCTGCGAGCCAGCGCACGGTCCTATTACTGGCGGTCTTCGCAAATGACTTTGGACATTGTTCAGTCGTGTCTGAACGACCGCTGGCCGGTCATGACCATCGTCATATCGTGTTTGTCAGCGGCCTCGATCACACTCTCGTCGTTTTTCGAGCCGCCGGGCTGGATGACGGCTTCGATGCCTGCTTTCGCGGCCTCCTCGATGCCGTCGGGGAACGGGAAGAAGGCGTCGCTCGCCATCACGGCCCCCTCGGCGTCCTTCCCGTCGGCGTGTTCGTCGGCCTTCATCGAGGCCAGTCGGACGGCATCGACGCGGGAGACCTGCCCCATGCCGATACCGACGGTTTCGGTTCCTTTCGCGAAGAGGATCCCGTTCGATTTGACGTGTTTTAGCGTGTGCCAGGCGAACAGCATGGCATCTATCTGCTCTTCGGTGGGCTGGCGTTCCGTGACGACCTCGAGGTCCCCAGTCGTGAGGTGCTGGGTGTCTCGCTCCTGCACCAACCGACCGCCGACGAGGGGCTTCTCGGTCAGCGTATCTGTCACCTCGAAGTTGTCGTTCACTTCGAGCACGCGGAGATTCTCTTTCTCGAAGAGAACGTCAAGCGCGGCGTCGGTGTAGCCCGGGGCAACGACGACCTCTTTGAACGAATCGATGATCTGCTCGGCGGTCGCCGTGTCGCACTCGCGGTTGAGTGCGACAATCCCGCCGAAGGCGCTCATCGGGTCCGTCGAGAGCGCTTTCCCGTAGGCCTCGGCCACGGAGTCGGCGGTCGCACAGCCCGCCGGGTTGGTGTGCTTGATGACGGCGGCGGCGGGTTCGTCGAACTCCTTGATGAGGTTTAACGCCCCGTCAGCGTCGTTGTAGTTGTTGTACGACAGCGCTTTTGCGCCCTCGTTGAGCTGATCGGCGTGGACGACGCTGGCCTCCGACACGGTGGTGTCAGCGTACAGTGCGGCGTCCTGATGGGGGTTTTCTCCATACCGAAGATCCGCGGCACGGTCGTCCGAGCCGAGACGGCGGGCCGGGAACTCCCCGCCGTGGTCGCCGTCAACATCGACGGTGCCGGCGTCCCAGTCGATACCGACCCGGTCCTGTGCGAACCATTTAACCGCCCGCGGATACGCGGTGAACTCGCCCTCGTAGAGGACGCGCTCTTTGATATCGTCGGTGTCGTCATCCTCGAAGACGGGAATCGGCTCTTGGGTGACGATAGGCCCACCGTCGACAGTCTCGTCGACGACGTGGACCGTGCAGCCGGTGAGCTTGACACCGGCGTCGAGAACTTGCTCGTGGGTGTCCATCCCCGGGAAGCTCGGGAGCAAGGAGGGGTGGACGTTCAGGGTCGTTGGCGCACCCTCTAGGAACGTCTCGCTCAGGATCCGCATGTAGCCATCGAGTGTCACGAGATCGAAGTCGTAGTCAGCGAGCGCGTCGAGGATTCGGTCTTCGTGGGCGCTTCGGGACTCGTCTTCACCGCGTTCGACGACCTCGGTCGGGATGCCACGTTCGGCTGCCGATTCGATGACAGGCGCGTCGGCGTCGTTAGTCAGGACAACGGCGAACGCCGCGCCGCCCGGCGCGCGGTCGGCGATGTTCAAGAGGTTCCGGCCACGGTTGCTGGCCATACCGGCGAGTTTCATACCTCCAACCGGGCGG
>JAQCNK010000155.1 GCA_028275075.1 Haloarcula sp.
CAGCCGCCGGGCGCGACGCTGCTGGGCGCCGATGTTGCAGACACCGGGCTGGTACTCTGCCATGCGTCTGTTTTGCTCCGCGTACTCAAAGCACGTGGGGTGTGCCAGCAGTGAGAATCACCACAGCAATTATGTCGGCCAGGATGCAAGATACGGTGATGTCTCCCTCCAACTCCGTCCGCGAACGAATTCAGTCCCCGACGTGGCAGTACGCCATCCTCGGTGGGCTTGCGTCGCTCCCACTCACGATCGCCCTGCAACTGCAGTCTCCCGGCACCGCCTGGAACGCCGCTGGAATCGTGCTCTGTGCGCTTACGGCCGGCTATCTGGCAAAACGCAAGGGTCTCGAAAGCGATCAGGTGGGTCTCCGGGCCGGGGCTATCGGTGGATTCCCGATCTTGCTGTCGGCCGTGGATCTGGTGCCGTTCATCCTCGGACTGTCCCAGCCCGACTGGGTCGGCGCCGTACAGCTCCTCATGTTGGCTGCCCTGATTCCGGTCGTAGTCGGTGTCACGGCGGTGTTCGGCTCGCTCGCTGGGTCGGTCGGCGGCTGGTTGGCCCGGAAACAGGGCCACCCACGCCGGTCGGCGGGCATCTAACCGTCGACGGAATCGAGAAGGTATTTGACGCCTGACACCCAGGAAGCGGGTATGCACGATGTCGTCGTCGTCGGCGCCGGTCCCGCTGGCTCGCGTTACGCTCGTCGGGCCGCCGAAAACGGCCTCGACGTGCTCGCCTTCGAGCAGGGGGAAGTGGGCGAGCCCCTGGCCTGTTCAGGCCACGTCAGCACCGACCTGTGGGAGTTCACCGAGGATGCCCGCGAGGAGTTGTTCCAGAACGAGATTTCGGGAGCCCGCTTCCACACCGGCGGTCCCGGTAGCGACGACCATCCTTTCTACAAGCAGGAGGTCATCTCGAACGTCATCGACCGGGTCGGGCTGGACAAGCATCTCGCTGGGCTCGCCCGCGAGGCCGGCGCGGATCTCCGGGAAGGAAACACCGTCGTCGGCGTCAGCGAGGACCGCGACGGCGTCACCGTCGACGCCCGTGGGCCTGACGGCGAGGTTGAGAGCCACCGAGCGAAGCTGGTCGCCGGCTGTGACGGTCCGAAAAGCCGTGTCCGTCGGGAACTGGGGCTTCCCGAACCCGACGAACTGCTGCACGGCGTGCTCGGCTTCGACGAGACGCCCGACCACCAGGATTTTGTCGATGTCCATCTCACCGTCCCGAAATTCTTCGCGTGGCGCATCCCCCGCGGCGAGGCCGGCGTCGAGTACGGGCTTGCGGTACCGCCGGGCGACGATGCCCGCCAGCGTTTTGAGGAGTTCGTCGCGGGCTACGACGCTGACGTAACCCGCCGTTGTTCCGGGCTCATCCCCATCGGCCCGCCCAAACGCGTCACCGGCTCCCGTTCTTTCCTTATCGGCGACGCCGCCGCACAGACCAAACCCTTCACCGGCGGCGGCATCCTCTATGGGATGACCGCTGCGGACCACGCTGCCCGCGAAATCGACCCCGATAACCCGTCGACACTGGGCGACTACGAGCGAGCCTGGCGCGACGACTTACGCGGTGACATCAGGCTTGGCCACGCCGTTCGGGCGGGCTACTCGGTGCCGAAAGCGGTACAAAAAGTCGGTATGAAGGCGTTCGAGGGGGAAATTGGCGTCCACATGGATCGCCCCTCGACGCTGTTCTCGCGTGAGCAGTTGAAGGCGCTGCTGTCGCGGTCCTAGGCCAGTTGCTGGCGAAGGCCGGTCCACACCTGCCTGTAACCGAGCATATTGATGCCGACGTACAGTAGCAGTGCACCCATGCCGATTTCCCAGAGACCGAACACCGACGGGTTGGCGAGCAGTTCACTGATTCCGGCGTTCTCCGTGATCGCACCGACGGCTGTCAGCAAACTCGCAGCGACGGCGGCAAGCAGCAGTGAAACCAGTTCCGAAACCGAGCCGGAGTCGTTCATAGGCAGCCGTAGACCGACGTTCGATATAGACCTTCTGCCCGAAATGAAAACGGTTAGTTGAGCGCTGGCTACACGGTAGCTATGGCACAGTACGGACATATGGACCATGCAACGCTGGTCAACCGCGGCTTCCTGCTGGCGCTGTTTGCGCCACTCGTGTTTGGCATCGTCATGCCGCTCACCGAGTGACGATGACGGCGACGGTATCGGCTAGTCGTAGCTGGGCAGTCTCGCGGAGACAGCCGACCCGTCGACGAAGGGAAGGACACACCGGTCGGCCGGCACTGGCTCACCGTCGACTTGGACTGTGATACCGTCTTCGGGCGCGTCCCAGTCGATGCTGGCCATGGCAATCGGGGTCTCGCAGGTGGGGCTGTCGACGGCTCTCGTAACCTCGCCAATGTGTTCGTCACCGGCAAAGACCGCGGCGCCGGGGTCG
>JAQCNK010000163.1 GCA_028275075.1 Haloarcula sp.
TCCGGCGGAATCGGTCGACGCCGCGCCGCTACTGGGGGCTGCGTTCCTCGCGGTAACCGGTGCCGTCGTCAGGTGGCTGCAGACGGACGACCAGCGATAGGTCCGACAATCTAAAGCGGACGGCTCCGAAATCCCGGACATGGAGTTCCACGAGGCCGCGAACTTCCTCTTCGATTTGCGCCGGTTCGACTCCCGGGCCGGCACTGACGCCACGCAGGCGCTGCTCGCGGCGCTGGGTGACCCCCATGAGGGACCCAACTGTATCCAGATTGCCGGCTCCAACGGCAAGGGGTCGACTGCCCGGATGGTCGAGCGGACGCTCCGGGAGGCCGGCCTCGACGTCGGCCTCTACACCTCGCCCCACCTCGACGATATCCGCGAGCGTATCCGGGTCAACGGCCGCAAAGTCCCGGAGTCCGCAGTTGTCGACTTCGTCGAGGAAGCGCGGACGTATATTACGGACCGAGGCGCAGAGGGCGCCTCGCCCACGTTCTTCGAGACGATGACTGCCTTCGCGTTCTGGGAGTTCGACCGTCGGGACGTCGATGTCGCGGTGCTGGAAGTGGGTATCGGCGGGAAGTACGACGCCACCAGCGTCGTCGACCCTATCGCCAGCGCCGTAACGACTGTCACGCTTGAACACACCCATATCCTCGGTGACACAGTCGAGGAGATCGCAACCGATAAATCGAACGTCGCACCTGCGGACCGCTCGCTCGTGACGGGGACGACCGGCGCCGCGCTCGCAGCGGTCCGCGAGCAGGCCGGCGACGTGATTACTGTCGACGACAGGGCCGACAGCGATGCGGACCCCGACGTCCGGGTGCGTTACGGCGGCCGCGAGGGGCTGGAGGCGGCAGTCGACATCGCTGGGCCGGACTGGACCGTCGACACCCACCTCCCGCTTCTGGGCCGTCATCAAGCCCACAACGCGGGTATCGCCGCCACGCTGGTCCGCCAGGTCGCCGATATCTTGGAGACAGAGATCGCCCGGGCTGAGATCGAGCGCGGGCTTCGCAACGCCCACTGGCCGGGCCGATTCGAGGTGATGGGCGAGTCACCGCTCGTCGTGCTCGACGGCGCACACAACCCCGGCGGTCTCGCGCGGACGATGGAGACGCTGGATAGCTTTGACTTTGCAGATCTCCACGTCGTGCTGGGCGCGATGGTCGATAAGGACCACGCGGCCATCGCGGCCGAGCTTGCGGCGGCCGACCACGTCGTGGCCTGTCGACCCAACGTGGACCGCGCCGAGAGTCCCGACGTGCTGGCAGACTCGCTGGCCGAGGTGACCGACGCCGAGATCGAGACCCGCTCGGACGTGGCCGGGGCTCTCGGGATGGCCCTCGACGCCGCGAGCGAGAGCGACGCCGTGCTGGTTACAGGATCGCTGTACGCCGTCCGTGAGGCTCGCACGCGCTGGTCACGTACGATGGTTCCCCAGGACGTCGATTCGATCCCCGAGGCGAAAGCGACTATTGAGAGCGCCCACGTCACGGCGGCCGGCGCGTGGCGGATGCGCGGCAAGGCGGTCCACCGCGTCCTCAGGACCCGCGTCCAGCCCCGGCAGGCCCAGTATCTCAAGGAAGAGTTGCTGTCACTCGGCGGAGAGTGTGCCGTCTCCGGGCTGAACGACCAGGATGAAGAGCGCGTCGACTGCGTACTGATGGGGACGATGGCCCAGTTCAAGCGTCTCGCCGACAAGCTCGATGGCCAACCGTACGGCCTCTCGACGTTCGCTGGCGAACTCCGCGAGGCGCTGGATATCCAGCAACCGCCCAGCGAGTCGGAGTACCCCTGGTGCGACGGTGCCGCGGTGATGGGGATTCTGAACATCACGCCGGACTCGTTCCACGACGGCGGTGAGTACAACGCCATCGAGGACGCCGTCGACCGCGCCGAGGCGATGGTCGCCGACGGTGCAGACATCCTCGACATCGGCGGCGAGTCGACTCGGCCGGGGGCCGATCCGGTGCCGGCGAGCGAGGAGATCGACCGCGTCGTCCCGGTCATCGAGGCACTGGCTGATGTCGACGTGGCCATCTCCGTCGACACCCGGAAAGCGGAGGTCGCCCGCGCCGCTCTCGATGCCGGCGCGGACATTCTCAATGACGTGTCGGGGCTGGAAGATCCCGAAATGCGGCTTGTCGCGGCGGAGTTCGACGTGCCAGTGGTCGTGATGCACTCGATCAACACCCCTGTCGACCCCGACAGCGACATCCACTACGACGACGTCGTGGCAGACGTCATCGATGAACTAACCGAACGCGTGCTACTTGCGGAGAAGGCGGGGCTCGACCGCGAGCAGATTCTCGTCGACCCCGGCATCGGCTTCGGGAAGTCACCGGCCGAGAGCTTCGAGTTGCTCGACCGCATCCACGAGTTCCAGGCACTTGGCTGTCCGATTCTGGTCGGCCACTCACATAAGTCGCTGTTCGGATTCGTCGGCGAGCAACCCGGTGACTGTCTGGAAGCGACCATCGCCGGGACGACAATCGCGACGGAACGGGGCGCGGACGTGATCCGCGTTCACGACGTGGCCGAAAACGTCGCCGCAGTGAATGTCGCACGCGCGGCCATCGACCCCGATTCCTTCGAGGGTAACTGACCGTATCACTCCGTTTCGGGCTCAACCGCGTTGGCCTCCTGTTCGGTGACCTGGATACCTTTTGACGCGAGATGGCGCATCTGCCGACGAACGAAATCCTCCTCAGTCGTCCCGCGCGTCGCCAGCACGACCATCCGGGCGTCGCCGGCGGGCCGCATCGTCCGGCCGGCCCGCTGGGCACCCTGCCGTCGGGAGCCCCCGAGCCCGCTAGCGATGACGGCGAGTTCGGCGTCGGGGAGATCGATTCCCTCGTCACCGACTCGGGAGACGACCAGCGTGTCCTCCTCACCACGGCGGAAGGCCGAAAAGAGGCGCTCGCGCTCGGCGTGGCGCGTCTCGCCGCTGATGAACGGGGCGTCGATAGCCTCGCTGATGGCCTCGCCGTCGTCGAGATACTCGACGAAGACGAGGGCTTTGGCCTCGGGATGCTGGGCGAGCGTGTAGCGTATCTCGTCTATCTTCCCGCTGTTCCCGGCCGCGGCCTGCCGGCGGTCGTGTCCCGACGTGGCAGCGTACTCCGTGCGCTCGTCGTCGCTCCCCCACGGGACCAGACGAATCTCGACCTCCGGCTCGGCGACGTATCCCTCGTCGAAGAGCTTCCCCCAGTCGGTGCCGATTGGTGGGCCGACGAGTGTGAAAATCTCCTCTTCGTCGTCACTCTCGCGGGTCGGCGTCGCCGTCAGTCCCAACCGGTGTTTGGTCTGCAAATCAGCGCTCCGGCGGTAGATCGGGGCCGGAACGTGATGCACTTCGTCGAACACCACCAGCCCCCACTTGCGCTGGTCGAAGAGCTTGCGGTGGCGGTCCATCCCGGCCGTCCGGTAGGTTGCGATGGTCACCGGACAGATCTCTTTCTCGCCGCCGTGGTACTCGCCGATATCGTCGTCGGTGAGCGTGGTGTGTCTGACCAGTTCGTCGTGCCACTGCGTCGCAAGTTCCCTCGACGGAACCAGGATAAGCGTCTCGCCACCGACAGCGGCCATCGCGCCCATCGCCGCTATGGTCTTGCCCGACCCCGGCGGTCCGACGAACACACCCGACCCCTGCTCTGTGAACCGCTCGACCCAGTCGGCCTGGTACTCCCGCAGGCGGAGCCGCAGTTCCATATCGAGTGGCTCACCCGTCGCCAGTTCGCGGTCGTCTCGCACGGGGTAGCCGGCCTCATACAGCGTCCGCTTGATCTGGGCTGTTCCGTCCGCGTCGACCCACGACTCCGAATCCGAGATGGGCGCCCGCAGCAGGTCATCGTCGAGTTTCGGCCGGGCGACGTTGCCCATCAACTCGTCGCTCTCGGCTGCAAGCACCACGTAGCCGTCCTCGTGGGTGTAGAGGCGAAACTTCCGGGCGCGTTCCCACTGACTTGTTACCCACTCTTCGAGATGCGTCGAGCGTTCCCCCAACACGTCTCGCATCGTCGACAGCAGGTCATCGAGGGTCTCGTGTGGGGCAGCCCAGATATCGGCCTCGCGAAGCTCGTAGACGTAGCCGCCCGACCGGTTCGAGTCCTGCAGTCTGGCGAACTGGGAGAGCTGTGCGCGAGTGAACTGGTCGGGGTGCTCGACGACAACCTCCCGGCGGTCCGGAAAGAGGATAACGCGCTCGCGGTCGGTCACCTCGGCCACGTCTGTCGGGTACCAGATCGACTCGACATCCGAGACATCCTGGCGCTGGATCTCGCCCGCCTCGGCCAGCGCTTCGAGGGCCGTACGGGCCGCCTCGGGGGTCATCGCAGTCTTGCGGGAGAGTTCGGTCGCAGTCAGGTGCGGGCGACCGACGGCGTCGATAGCGTCGTACACCGCGTCGAGTTCGATCCGGGGCTCGTCGTCGGTGTCGGCTGACTCCTCGGTTGTCACTGCAGTAGCGTCGGGACGGCACGGCAAAACGGGTTTCGTTGCTGTGCTGCTCGCAGTAGCGTCGGCAGGGCACGTATGCCATCAGAACAGCCCATACTCGTCGATCAGTCGTTCGTACAGCGTCTCGTACTGCTGGATGACCGCCCCGTGGTCGTACTCAGCCACCGACTCGTCGACGGTCCGGTGGCCCATCTCTGCCGATTCGGCGATGCTGTCGGCGATCTGCTGGGGCGTCGCCACGCGGAAATCCCGGTCGCGGTGCTCAACCAGTTCGTGGGCGCTCGATTCGGCTTGGTACTCCACGACCGCGATGCAGCCACAGGCCAGCGCCCACAGGAGTTCAGTCGCGAAAGACTCGCGCCAGGCCGTCTGGACAAACACCTGTGCGCCTTTGTAGATGGCGAGCCGCCGCTCGCGGTCACACGCACCGGCAAACGCAACTCGGTCGTCGATCCGGAGGTCCGTGGCCTGCTGCTCGTAGCGTTCGCGTTCGGGGCCGTCGCCAATGACCGTCGCCGACCATCGCCGTTGTCGGAGTTCAGCCAGCCCCAGAAATAACGACTCGATGTTAGCGGTCTCATCAAGCGGATGGGCGTACACCACGTCAACTGCTTGGGCGGGCTCGACATCGTGCACAAGGTCAACATCGATGCTCTCGGGGATGACCGTCGTCAGATCGCTCGTGGCGCCGGCCTCCCAGAGCCGCGTCTGGAGGAGTTTCGAGGGGACGACCAACTGGTCGGCGGTTTTCGAGGCCCGTTCCAGAACCGGCTTCTCGTAGTCATCGAAACACTCGACGACCAGCGGCGCCCGGGCAAGTTTCGCGCCTACCGTAGCCGCCCGCAACACCGACGGCGGTGCCGGATACGCGTGGACGACGTCGGGGCGATACGTCGCCAGCAGCGCCGGGAGCCGAGTACAGAACACAGCTTCTGTGGCGGAGGCGGTAACACCGCGGTAGCGAACGTCGTCGGGTTCGAACTGTGACCCCGATCCGTCCCACCACTGGGCACAGAAAACGGTCACCTCGTGGCCCGCCTCGGTGAGTGTCTCGGCAAGCTGTTCGAGGTGCCGGCGTCCCTCGGTGTCCCGGTGGTGGCTCGTCTCCATGACGACGACCGCGACGCGCATATCCGACCCGAGGATAGCGGTGCTCAAAAACCCACCCCATATGTATCACGTGTATGAGGGCCCGCTTTCGACGGGCGGAAATTCCGGACGAAACGTTTTGCCCGAGGGACCACTCCAGACGAGCGTGTACGACCTCGAACGGTATCTCAACGTGCGGAGTGCCTACGGCGCGTCGATGGGACCCGACGGCCGGCTGGCATTTCTGCTGAACGCGACCGGGGTGGGACAGATATGGACGCTAGACGAACCGGGTGCGTGGCCCGAACAGCGGACCTTCTACGACGAGCCCGTCGGGTTCGTCTCCTCCTCACCGACTCGACCCGAACTCGTCTTCGGGATGGACGAGGGTGGGAACGAACGCACACAGCTCTACCGGCTCGACGACGACGGTACCATCACCGAACTGACGGCGATGCCGGACGCGAAACACCGATGGGGCGGCTGGGGGCCCAGTGGCGATTACTTTGCCTTCGCCTCAAACCGCCGGGATGAAGCGGTGTTTGACGTGTACGTACAGTCCCGTGACGCAACTGGTGACGACGCCGAACTGGTGTACGAAGGGGACGGCTGGTTCACTGTCAGCGGCATCTCGCCCGACGGTGGCACACTGGCAATCAGCGAGGCCCACTCCAGTTTCGATCAAGACGTCTATGTCCTCGATATCGATTCGGGCGAGCGCACCCATCTGACGCCACACGACGGCAGCGTTCGGTATACAAGTGTCTCGTGGGGACCCGACGGCGACGCGCTGTATCTGGTCACCGACGCTGAGAGCGACACGCTGGAACTCGCTCGGCTCTCGCTGGACGGTGATTTCGATATCATCCGCGGCGGCGGCCAGTGGAACATTGACGGCGTCTCGATTGACCAGTCGAGTGGCCGACTCGCGTACTCTCGGAACGTTGAGGGGTACAATGAGATAACTGTTGGTGCCTTCGACGGGGCGACGGACATCGAGGAGTTCCCGTCGCCGGACCTCCCCGGCGGGCTAGCCGGCGGCGTTACCTGGGGGCCCGACGCCGACCGCTTCGCGCTCAGTGTCACCGGCCGCACAGTCAACACGAACGTCTTCGTCGTCGAGACGGCGACAGGGGAGACAACACAGTGGACCCACGCGGCGACGGCGGGCATTCCACAGGAAACGTTCGTCGAGCCCGCTGTCGTCCGCTTCGAGAGCTTCGATGGCCGGGAGATTCCCGCGCTCTTTTCGTTGCCGCCGGACGCGGACGGCGACGGCGACACGCCGGTCATTGTCGATATCCACGGTGGCCCGGAGAGTCAGCGCCGCCCCTCCTTCGCGGGACTCACACAGTACTTTCTCTCACAGGGGTACGCCGTGCTGGAGCCGAACGTCCGGGGGTCGACCGGCTACGGCAAAGCCTACACCCACTTAGACGACGTCGAAAAGCGTATGGACTCGGTCAAGGATCTGCGGGCTGGAGTGGGGTGGCTCCACGACCACCCTGCAGTCGATCCCGAACGGATTGTCGCCATGGGAGGCTCATACGGCGGATTCATGGTACTTGCGGCGCTGACGGAGTATCCGGATCTTTGGGCCGCCGGCGTCGACGTGGTCGGGATCGCGAACTTCGTCACGTTCCT
>JAQCNK010000165.1 GCA_028275075.1 Haloarcula sp.
CGAACGTACAGCAGTCAGTATCAGTGGGTAAGCACGAGTAGCGCTTCGTCAGTTCTAGCCAGGCAGAACGATGTGCCGGGGTCACCGAAGCTGTTGGTCCGTCGCTCGGTGACAAACAGCCGTTCAAACGGTTCGCCACAGGCCGGGCAGGCAAAGTCATCGCGGTTGTCCAGCGTCATTGTCCCGCGGTCCTGTTTCAACAACTTCAGTCCGTGGCGGTAGTCGTGGACGTCGAAGCCGTCGCTGACGTCTAACTGCTCCATGCTACCGAAACAACGGGAACGCGGTTAAATGTTAGACCAGATTTGCGCCGACGTAGAGGACGACGACCAGGAACACCCAGACGATATCGACGAAGTGCCAGTACATCGAGGCAGTCGAGACCGAGGTGTGACGCTCGGCGGAGTACTGGCCGTACCAGCCACGGATGAAGACAATCCCGAGCAGGACCGCGCCCATCGTGACGTGGAGCCCGTGGAGGCCAGTCAGCCCGTAGAAGGCCGAGCCGTAGATACCCTCACCGATGCTGAAGCCATCGTGAACGATGAACTCGTAGTACTCGTACACCTGCCCACCGATGAAGATGACGCCGAGCAGGAGCGTCACGCCGAGTAGCTTCAGGAAGCCAGAGCGGTTGTTGTTCCGCAGCGCAATGTGGCTGTAGTGCAACGTGACGGAGCTGATAAGCAGTATGACGGTGTTGGCGATCACCAGCGAACCGAACACGTGGGGGATGTCGGCGGCGAGCCAGACATCCGTCCCGCGGATGAAGAAGTAGTAGACGAAGCCGGCGCCGAACGTCGCCACTTCAGTCCCCAGGAACAGTAACATTGCGAACTTCAGCGTGCGTCCGGAGTGATGATTTGTGCCCCGTTCCCAGAAGTCGGCGACGAAGGCATGGTACAGCCAGCCGTAGATGCCGACCAGGAACAGGCCGATGCTGCCGACGGTGACGCCGGCGCCGATGGTCGAACTCACGAGTGCGTCCTCGCCCATCGAGAGGACAAACAGTGCTGCCCCGACGTAGATGCCCGACCCGCCGATAGCCGTGATGAAGGGCCACCAACTCGCTTCGCCGAAGCCGTGGGGCCAGTCTTCTGTCGCGGGGAGGTGGTGTTCGTGACCTCCCTCGTGTTCGTCGGATGTACTCATATCGGTCCCTTACGAACGGAGTATCAAAAGCCCATCCCATTGGAAGCGAAGTACCGACCCGTGGCTCAGACAAGACGCCAACAGTCCGTCTGCGCGGAGTCGTAGAGCCGTCGGGCCGACGATGTCGGAAGCTACAGGGGCCCGAGGCCCCAACCACCGATGATGACCACGCGTCGACGCCGCGTTGTCGGTTGGCTTGCGGGTGCCGTCTCGCTGTTGCTGGCGGCCGGGACCGTCTCTGCCCACGGTGGCAGCCTTGCCGGGGGCGGCCGCGAATCAATCACGGTGCCGACCTGGCTGTTCCTCTCGACGGGCGGTGCGGCCGTCGGCGCCTCGTTCCTGCTTGCGTCTTTCGTCACCGACCGCTCCTTTATACATCGTATCCACAACTGGGGAGCCCCGCTGACGGTGAGCGACTCGCGGCTACCCGGAGTTCTCGCCCGGGGCGTCGGCCTCGCGGGTTACGTGACCGTCCTCGTCATCGGGTTTTTCGGGCCGCCCACTCCTCGGACGAACCTCGCAATTTTGCTCGTGTGGGTCGGCTGGTGGGCTGGTCTCGCTATGACCACGTATCTCATCGGCAACACCTGGCGGACACTCAACCCGCTCGACACTATCGCGCTGGTCCTGCCGTCCCTTGACCGCACCTACCCCGACCGTGCGGGCGCCTGGCCAAGCGTCGTCAGCCTGCTGGCGCTCATCTGGCTCGAAGTCGTGAGTCCGCTGGCCGACGACCCGCAACTGCTGGCGACCGCCATTGTCGGCTACAGCGTGCTGACACTCTCGGGTGCGGTCGTCTTCGGTCGGGAGACGTGGTTCGCCGAGGCGGACCCGGTCGAGCGGGTCTTTCGCTACTACGGCCGGGTTGCCCCAATCGGCTATGATGAGCGCGGCTTGCGCCTTCGCCTCCCCGGAATGGATCTCTCGACGCCGCGACTGGTCGACGGTCGCGACGAAGTTGCCTTCATCGTCGCCCTGCTGTGGGGGACCACATTTGACGGCCTCGTGACGACGCCGACCTGGCGGGATCTGATGGCGCCACTGGTGGGGGCCGGAGTTCCGCCACACGTGCTTTACCCACTCGCGCTCGTCGTCGGCTTCGGGCTTTTCCTGGGTGCGTACTGGCTCGCGGTCAGGCTGAGTTGCCGGCTCACCGACACGTATCTCGGCGCCGACACAGTCGCCAAACGGTTCGCCCCGCCGCTGCTCGCTATCGCCGCCGGATATCATTTCGCTCACTATCTGGGCTATTTCCTCGTGGTTGCGCCGGCGCTGTGGGTGGCGCTGCTGTCACCGCTGTCTGACCCTGGAGCGGTTCCGATCTACGAGCCGCCAGGCTGGTTCGCCGGCGTCGGTATCGCCGCCGTGGTTGTCGGGCACCTCGTCGCTATCTGGGTTGCCCACGCCGCCGCCTACGATACGTTCCCGTCGCGGATACAGGCCATCCGCTCGCAGTACCCGTTCATTGCGGTGATGGTGTTCTACACAATGACGAGCCTGTGGGTTATCTCACGGCCGGAGGTGTCACTCCCGTACCTATGACCGATGACTACGACGTTCCCGAGGACGAAACAGCCTACGAGTGTGGGTACTGCGGGCGCCCGTTCGCACGCGAGGAGTGGCTCGCCCTCCACCGGGGGCTGGACCACCCGGCACAGTTAGACGACGAGCAAGTTGCGGCGTTCCGTGCGGCCCATGACGCCGAGGAGTCCACGCTGGGGAACTTCCGGCTCAGGGCACTCGGTGCCCTCGTTATCATCTACTTCTGTCTACTGATGATCTACGCGCTCGTCTGAAATCGATAGAAACTGTCTCCGTGGTTAGTTCCCGCTGTGTTCCAGACCGCCCAGCAGTTCGTCGACGTTCTCCGTTTCATCCATAGCCTGCGGGTGGACGCCGACAACGATTATCACGTCGCCCGCGTGCTCGAAGCTAGCGACGTGCGCTCTAACGTCGATCTCCTGGCCGGCTTTCTCCGTGGTCGCGTTGAACGTTGTGACGTTACGGGACGCTCCCAGTGATGTCGCCGTCCGGACGCGATCTTTTTCAATATCCTCCAGCTGACCTGTTTGGCTAGCGACTTGTTCCAGCACACGCTCGTTGGACCACTCGCCCGCGGGGTTGAGCGTCTGTCCAGCCATCTCGGCGCCCGGCGAAGCGACCACGACGAACTGAGAGACGGCCGGCACGGTCGTTTCGCTGACTAGACCGCTCTCTACAGCCTGGGACAGTGTGTCGTTCCCCGTCGCGTCCGCGAGCGTCCCGTCTTTGGTGTACCGGTGTATCTGATTTATCACACGGATCGTTCGTTCTTGATCCGCAACGCTCACATCGCGGCTAATCGAGCGCTGCGTGTAGTTTTCCGCCTCGTAGCCCGTCGAGTCGAGCGCGCCGTCGCTGACTGTTGCGTTGTTGGCCTCGAACTCGACTGTCTCCCCCGTGATGAGACCGGTACACCCGGCCGAGACGGCAAGGAGCGATACAA
>JAQCNK010000168.1 GCA_028275075.1 Haloarcula sp.
AGATGGTACACCGTCAGGCCGGCGTCGCGGAGCCCCTCGACATCACCGGCGCTGGCGTTGGGTGCGATGACGAGGTCAGGGTTTGCCCCCGCGACCTTCTCCCGGCTCACGCCGAAACTCGCCGAGACGTTTGTCCGGCTCTCGGACCCTTCCAGATACGCGGCGTACTGGGTCAGCCCGACGACCTGATCACGACCGCCGATCTCCCACATCGTCTGGGCGGCCGAGGGGTTCGTCGTCACCACCCGGTCGGGTCGGTCCTCGATGGTCAGTTCGGTCCCGGTCGCGTCGGTCACCGTCATCGGGAACGTGCAGTTCTGATCGGCCTGTTGCGCACTCACGGCTGCCGGCGTCGCCGCAACCGCGGCGAGCACGAGCAGGCCGACGATGAGTGTCGGAAGTCGTCGCATTGTCCCTACCGCTAACGCCGAACAATAAATATTTACCTACTGCAAGTGGGTTTTCAGTCGTGCGAACCCACCGGAAAACGGCCATCTGGTCGCTCGCGCTCTCTCTGCTGCTTGCCGTCGTCATCACGGTGAGCGCGGCAATCGGTCCAGTGTGGATTCCGCCGACTGACGTTGCCCAAGTGCTTCTCAACGCCGTTGTCGTTCCGACTGCGGTTGAGATTTCCGGGCCAATCGTCGACGTGACGACCCAACCTATCTTCCAGTTTCGCGTCTCGCCGATCCAACAGCAGATCGTCATGGGGATTCGACTCCCGCGTATCCTGCTTGGCGCCGTCGTCGGCTTCGCGCTCGCCGCGGCCGGGACCATCATGCAGGGTATCTTCCGCAACCCGATGGCCGACCCCTCCATCATCGGCGTCTCCTCGGGCGCGGCCGTCGGCGCTGTGGGCTTCATCGTTGTCGGCGGGACGCTTCCGTTCGGCCTGGGGCTGAGAGGGGCCGCCTTCGCCGGCTCACTCGTCGCGGCCTTCGGCGTCTACCTCATCGCGACTGAAGGGGGCCGGACGCCCGTGGCGACGCTCTTGCTTGCGGGCGTCGCCGTCCAGACCTTCCTCGGTGCCGTGGTCTCGTTCCTCCTGCTCAACGCCGGCGAGAGCATCCGTCGAGCGCTGTTCTGGCTGATGGGACATCTTAAGGGGGCCGCTTGGCCGGACGTGTGGTCCAGTCTCGTGCTGGTCGCGATTCCCTTTGCACTCTTGCTCGTCTACGCCCGGGACCTGAACGTCATGCTGTTGGGCGAGGAAGACGCCCAGAGTCTCGGTATCGAGGTGGAACGGACAAAACGCATACTGCTCGGGCTATCCTCGTTGGCGACTGCCGCAGGCGTCGCCGTCGCCGGCATCATCGGCTTTGTCGGGCTCATCGTCCCGCACGTGATGCGCCTGCTCGTTGGGCCGGACCACCGCGTGCTCTTGCCCACGTCGGCGCTGGCGGGGGCCGCCTTCCTCGTAGCGACCGACACGCTCGCTCGCTCCGGGAGCGCGGAGGTTCCCGTCGGCATCGTCACCGCCGCGCTCGGAGCGCCCTTCTTCCTCTATCTGCTGCGCCAGCGGGAGGTCCACGAGCTATGAGCGACCGGTGGCAGGCACACGACGGCCAGTCAGTGCCGATGCTGAGCGCCGAGGATATCTCGGTGTCGCTTGGCGACACGGAGATTCTCTCGAACGTCTCACTGACCGCGGAGTGTGGCTCCGTTGTCGGCCTCGTGGGCCCCAACGGCGCTGGAAAGACGACCACGCTCCGGCTCCTCAGGGCGACGTTGTCGCCCGACTGCGGGACAGTCCGCGTGGCCGGAGACCCCATCGAGGGACTCTCATCGAAACAGGTGAGCCAGCGGGTCGCCAGTACGCCACAGGCGACGACGCTCTCGTTCGAGTTCACTGTCCGGCAGACGGTCGAGATGGGTCGCACGCCACATCTGAGCCGGTTCGACCGGGCCGATAGCGGGGACCGTGAGATCGTCGAGGCCGCGATGGAGCGCGCGGACGTGGCCCGCTTTGCCGACCGCCCCGTCACCTCGCTGTCTGGCGGGGAGCGCCAGCGCGTCCTGCTGGCGCGCGCGCTCGCTCAGGACACGCCTGTCTTGTTGCTGGACGAACCCACGTCGAACCTCGACATCAACCACGCCGTCAACACGCTCGAACTGGTCGCAGGCCTTGCCCGGGAGGGAAAGACCGCCGTCGCGGCCATCCACGATCTGAACCTCGCCGCACGCTACTGCGACGAACTCGTCTTGCTCGCCGACGGCGAGGTCCGCGCTGCGGGCGAGCCAGGCGAGGTGTTACAGACGCCGACACTCCGGGACGCTTTCGACGCCACCACACTTGTCACCGGCCAGCCGGGGGCCGACGCGCCGCTGGTGACACCACTTCCCGACTGCGAGCCGGTCGACCAAGCCATCCACGTCGTCGGTACCGGTAGGCAGGCCGCTGCGGCCGTTGCACGGCTGGTCGCCTCCGGCGCGACCGTCTCCGTAGGTGTCGTCCCCAGCGGTGACGCGGCCGCGGAGCGCGCCCGCGAACTCGGATGTGAGAACGTCACGGTGCCGCCATTCGCGGGTGTCGACGACAACTCACGACAGCGGGCGACGGAACTGGCCCGGGCGGCCGACGCCGTCGTGGTCGCCGATGATGTGGGTGATGCAAACGAGTCGGTCGTCGCCGCGGCCGAACGCGTCGTCACTCTGGCAGGCGAGGGCGTATCTGTCGTCAAGTCGACCCGGGCGACGGTCGCGACGCTCCCCGACGTCGTTTCCGGACTCGCGACTCGCCAGAGACAGGCCAGTGACGACAGGCGCGTCGAGTCACGGGAACAGCAAGACCGATAGCGGTCCCGACCTATTCTCGTCCGTGGACGACACTATCGCGTGGCTCCGCGAGCGCCCCTACTACGAGGGCCAGATAGTCGATGCGCGCACGGTCCCCGGTCGGGCAGCGACGACCGACGACTGCGATCTCGACTCCCGGCTTGCTGGCGTCCTCGCCGAGGAGGGCATCACTGACCTTTACGCCCATCAGACCGCCGCTATCGACGCGGTACGAAGCGGTGACAACGCCGTCCTCGCGACCGAGACAGCGAGCGGGAAGAGCCTGGCCTACACCGTCCCGGCCTTCGAGCGGGCGCTTGACAGACGGGCCACGACGCTCTACGTCGCCCCGCAGGTCGCGCTGATAAACGACCAGACCGAGACGCTCTCGGAGCTGGCACAGGGACTTGGTTTCGCCTCCGGCGTTTCCGTCGCCCAATACACCGGTCGCCAGTCCAAATCAGAGAAGGAGGCCATCCGTGAGCGCCAGCCAACAGTCCTGTTGACGACCCCTGACATGCTCCACTACGGAATCCTGCCACACGCTCACCGGCTGTGGGACTGGTTCTTCGCTCGGCTGGAGACCGTTATCGTTGACGAAGTCCACGGCTACCGCGGTATCTTCGGCAGCCACGTCTCGCTCGTGATGCGGCGGCTCCAGCGCATCGCCGAGCGGTTCGACAGCGACCCCGAGTGGGTCTGCTGTTCGGCGACCATCGGAAACCCCGTCGAACACGCCGCGGCCGTCACGGGCCAGCCCGCCGACTCGTTCGCGCTCGTCGACGAGGACGCCAGCGCCAGCGGTCCGCGCCACTGGCTCCTGTGGAATCCCCCCGAGTACGACGGACAGGACGGGTGGGGGTCCGGGCGCCGCAAGTCGAGTCATGCCGAGACCAAGCGGCTGTTCGTCGATCTCGTCGAGCGGGGACTACAGACGGTGGTGTTCGCCGGCTCCCGCCAGACTGCCGAGCGCTACGCCAGCGACGCCGCCGACGAACTACGCTCGCGGGGCCACCACGACCTCGCCGACGGTGTGGGGGCGTATCAGGCGGCGCTCACGAACGAGAAGCGCCGGGATCTGGAGCGGCGGCTCCAGTCGGGTGACCTTCGCGGCGTCTGGTCGACAAGCGCGCTCGAACTCGGCGTCGACGTCGGGGGTCTCGACGCCGTCCTCATCGATAGCTATCCCGGCACACGGATGCGCGCGTTCCAGCAGGCCGGCCGCGCCGGTCGGGGCACCGACCCGGCCCTGGTCGCGCTGATCGGCGGCGAGGATCAACTCGACCAGTACGTCATACGCAACCCCGAAACGCTGTTCGAGAAACCGGCCGAGCAGGCCGTCACCAACCCCGAAAACGACCGGCTCTTGCCGGACCACGTGCTCGCCGCGGCAGGCGAGAACTGGCTCTCCGCCGACGACGACCGCCACTTCGGCGACACCTTCCCGGACGTGGTCGGAGACCTCGAATCGGCGGACAAACTGGAGCGACGGCGTACTGACGACGGCGTTCGCTGGACCTCCACGGGCCGGCCCCACCACGATATGAGCCTGCGCACCGTTGACGACCGCGAGGTGAAACTGGTGGCGAGCGGCGATGTCATCGCCCGACTTCCGTTTGCGGACGCCCTTCGTGACGCCCATCCCGGTGCGATATACCACCACCAGGGTCGTCGGTACGAGGTGACTGACCTCGACCTCACTACGGGCGTCGCTCAACTCGACCGGACGTGGGCGGATTACTACACGCGCGTGCTCCACGAGAAGACCATCACCGTCGAGACCGACCTGCAGGAGCGTCCGCTACCGACCCGCGAAGACGTGCCGGTCCGCTTTGCGTCGGTGACGATGCGAAAGCAGATCACGGGATACGAGCGACGCGACGGCTCCTCGGGGGAGACACTGGGCCGGCGCGCGCTTGCCCTTCCCGAGACCAGCCTGGAGACGAAAGCGCTGTACTACACTGTTCCGGACGAGTTAGAGCGAGCGCTCCGCGCGGGCGAGTACGGGACTGGCGACACCGAGGAGTTCGGCGGTTCGATCCACGCCGCCGAACACGCTATGATATCGATGTTCCCGTTCGAGTATCTCTGTGACCGCGGCGACATCGGCGGCCTCTCCACGCCGCTGCATCCCCACACTGGCGAGCCGACTATCTTCATCTACGACGGGTATCCCGGGGGTATCGGACTGAACAGAGCGGCCTACAACGATGTGGGGCCGCTGCTGGAGACCACGCTCTCGATGCTTCGCTCGTGTACCTGTGCGTCGGGCTGTCCGGCCTGCGTGCAGTCGCCCCACTGTGGCAACGCCAACGATCCGCTGGACAAACACGGCGCCATACACCTGCTCGACGGGCTGACCGAGGGCTATACGGGTCGACAGAACGATTGCTAGAGTTCGGCTCCGCCAGACCCCGGCGAATCTCTATCAGGGCTGCTATCGACCCGTATAATACTGTCACTCCCCGGCGAACGCCTCGAAGACGCCCCAGGAGGGGTCGCTGTCGGGTGCCGAGAGCGAATCGCCGTCCACGGAGACCCCGTCACCCTCGGTCACCGTGCCAACGACTGCGGCGGCCGTTCCACGCTCACGGAGTGTTTCGACCACCGCCTCACTGCCGCCCGACTGGACCGTCAGCAGCAGCGTCCCGGCGCTTGTCACCGTCCACGGGTCCACATCGATGGCGTCACACAATGCAGCCACACCCGGTTTGAGCGGCATCGCGTCGGCGTCGATGTCGAACCGGACCCCGGCACCACTGGCCATCTCGATGAGTCCGCCCGCCACCCCGCCTTCCGTCGCATCGTGCATCGCGGTGACGCCGCCGCATTCGAAAGCGCTGCGGGCGTCCGCGACGGCGGCGATGTCCTCGATGCGCTCTTGGGCGGTTGCGACAGTCTCCGGTGCGAGGCCCAACTGCTCCGGGTACAGTGTCGAGAGCAGGCCCGTCAGTTCCGCCGCCAGACCGGTCGTCACGACGATGTCGTCGCCAGGGACCGCGCCGTCCGGGCGGACGATGTCGTCGTGGTCCCCCACCCCGAGGACTGTCGCCCCGCCGACCCACGAACTGTCGATACCGGGATAGCGGGCCGTGTGACCCGAGACGATACTTACACCGAGACGATCGGCATGGGCCGACAGGCCCGTCCACATCGATTCGAGGTCGTCGTCGCTCCAAGACGGCGGCAGCGTCAGATTGACACCGAGATGGGTCGGTGTGACGCCGGAGACAGCCACGTCTGTCAGGCAGATTTCCAGAGCGAGTCGGCCGGCACGTCGCCACCCGAGTTCAGGGAGGATAGAGATTGGGTCGGTCGCGATGACGACCGCCCGGTCGCCGATATCGAGGACACCGAAGTCGACGCCGTGTCGCGGACCGACCGCCACGTCTTCGCGCTCACGGCCCAGATTTGGGTAGATGACATCGGCGAACGTTTCGCTGTCGATCTTGCCGAGGTCGCTCATGTTACACGTACGGCCGAGCGGCTCTAAAGC
>JAQCNK010000177.1 GCA_028275075.1 Haloarcula sp.
GGCTGTAGTGCCCAAGACCTTGCTTCCTACGCACTCGGACCAGTCAGTATGGCGTGCTCGAAGCACAGCCGGCTTGATCGGTCTCTTGCGCCCCATACTTGTTTCACGTGCTCTGGGAATAGCAGAATTTCCATCGGGTCAGTATGACCCGTTCGACAGTCGTTTTTTGTACTGCCGTCGCGCACTGTCACCCGTGCTGACGAAAGCGCTCCTGCGGGTATCGCGGGCCGGCGGCGGCTACCACCCGCAGTTCGCCGACGAGAGTGACGAGCGACTCGCTGCCCGCGTGCTGGGGGTCCACCAGGGTCACGTCGGCGAACCCCGGTCAGCACTCCAGCAGGCGGTAACCGATTTAGAGGCCGAGGCCGACGATTTCAAACTCGTCCGGGGGTTCGCCAAACTCGTCGAGCGGGAGGCGACGTTCGAGACGCGCGCATCGGTGCCACCAGAACGGGCGCGCAAGCGGGTCTTCGAGGCCGCCCAGGCGGTGGGCGTCGTCACCGAAGACGAGCGCGAGGCGGCCCTGGCCCAGGCGGCAGACGGGCTCGGTGTCGACGCCGAGACGCTGGAAGCGTCGTTGTACGCCGACCTCGAAGACCGGCAAATACTGACTGCAGTCGATGCCCGCTGGTCGCCGAGCGAGCTGGTCACCCAGTACAACCTCTCGTTGGCCCAGACCGCCCTTTTCGACGCGACCGAGGTCAGGCTGCGCGCGTCAGACCCGAACGCCGTCGTCTCGGCGGTCAAGCGGCTCCGGCTGATGTATGAAATCCGTGAGACGCCCGACGGTCGGGAGGTCGTCGTCACCGGCCCGGACGCCCTCTTCTCGAACACGCGCCGCTACGGCACTCGCTTTGCCCGCCTGTTGCGGACCGTCGCCGGGACGAGCGAGTGGACGCTTTCGGCGACCATCGACGACCGCGGGACCGAGCGGGAGTTACGTCTCACCGAGGCGGACGTGTCGGTCCCGTATGTCGAACCGGTCACCGACGTGACCTACGACAGCGGCGTCGAAGCGGACTTTGCGGCCCGTTTCGCATCACTGGAATTGGACTGGGCGCTACTTCGAGAGCCCGAACCACTCGAAGCCGGTGAAAACGTCGTCATCCCGGATTTCGCCTTCGACTGGCACCCCGGTGGGGACAGCGGGGTCCGAGACACTGCGAGTAGCGACACCGAGTTACGCGTCTTCTTCGAAGTGATGGGCTTCTGGACGCCCGAGTACGTCCAGAAGAAACTCGACCGATTGGCCGACGTCGACGATGTTCGGATGCTCGTCGCGGTCGACGAGTCGCTGGGCGTCGGCGAGGCTATCGAGGCCCGTGACCACCGCGCGATCCCCTACTCGGGCGCGATTCGAGTCAAGGATGTCCGGGACGCGTTGCAACCGTACGAGGACGAACTGGTCGCCGCGAGCGCCGCTGACATTCCCGACGCGCTCCGCCCCGACGCCGACGTGGTGTCGCTGTCAGCGCTGGCTAGTGAGTACGGCGTCAGCGAGGACGCTATCGAGGACAAGCGCTTCCCTGACCACGAGCGGGTCGGTCGGACGCTGATTCGGCCGGTCGTCATCGACGATCTGGCAGACAACATCGAGCCTGGGATGTCGCTGTCGGCTGTCGAGGACGTTCTGGATGCGTACGGTATCGACGACGATGGGGCCGTCCTCTCGCGGCTGGGCTACCGAATCGAGTGGGAGGGGCTGAGCGGCGGGACGGTACGAGAGCGGTCGGCGTAGACTCGCTATACGGGTCGACAGAAGCCCTGATAAATATTCGCCGGGGTCTGGCGAGCCGAATTCTATCAATCGTTCTGTCGACCCGTATACGTATCGAGCTTTCGGCGCCGACCTTTCGGGACCTGTGAGCGGAGTTCGCCGTAGACGTACAGCCCGACGCCGACCGGTTCCCGTCGGCCCGCAAGATCGTGGGTGACGATTAGATACCCCCAGTCGCCGTCCCAGTCGAGTTCCTGGTCGTGGCCGGCGACGAAGGCCTCGGCCTCGCCTTCGGAGAGATGGATGACACACTCTGTCGCGTGTTCGCCGAAGCGCTGAGCAGCCTCGAGTGTCGGTTTCCAGTGCTCCTGGCGCGTTCTGAGAACTGTCATCCCGAGCGCTTCGATGTCGACCGGCGACGGCGGCTCGCCGCGGTAGATCCAGAGCTTCCCTTTGCCCCGCTCCCAGAACGTATGCTCGTCGAATGTCTCCGGCGGGACGCCAAAGCGGTCGTGCCAGAAGTCGAGTACTTCCGCGCGGGTCGCTCGCTCGGCGTCGTCACGCTCGGCGTCGGTCACGGGCAACCGCGTGAATTTGGTACTATCGTTCATCCACCGACCTCCAGTTTCGCACAGAAGAAGCCGCCAGTGTCGTTGAAATGCGGGTAGATACGCTTTGCCTTCCGGACGCCGGGATCGAACTCCTCGTCCTGCCACGCCGTCACACCGTCACGATGACCGAGCGGCAGATCGAACTCGACCAGCTCGCAGGGTTCCGAACCGAGGACGTGGTCCAGTACGCCCTCGTTTTCCTCGGGCGCGAACGTACATGTCGAGTAGACCACGGTCCCGCCCGGCTTCGTGGCCTGAACGGCGCGTTCGAGGATGTCTTTTTGCACGCCGGAGATGCCCCGGACGTGGGACATATCCCACTCGTCGAAGGCGTCGGGGTTCTTGCGGATGGTCCCCTCGCAGGAGCAGGGCACGTCGACCAGTGCGCGGTCGTACTCGGCCCCGCCGAACGGTTTCAGCGAGTGGTTCCGAGCGTCCTCATGGGTGACCGCGATACTGGTCGCTCCGAGGCGCTCGGTGTTGGTCCGCAGCGCTGAGATGCGACCGAGGTTGTTGTCGGTCGCCACCACCCCGCCCCTGTCGTCCATGAGCGCCGCCAGTTGTGTCGCCTTGCTCCCCGGCGCCGCACAGGCGTCCCACACCCGCTCGCCGGGCTCGGGGGCGAGGACGGCCGCCGGCACCGCCGACACCTCCTCTTGCCCGTGAATCCAGCCGTGGAAATAGGGCCAGTTCGCCCCCGGCGAGGTGTCCGGGAGGACGAACAGTTCCTCGTGCCAGTCGACGGGCTCGTAGGCGACGCCGGCCGCCTCCAGTGCCGCCCGCACGTCCGCGACGGTGGCCGTGATTGTGTTCACTCGAATCGCCGATGGCAGCGGCCGCTCGCAGGCCGCCCGGAACGCCTCGAAATCGTCGACGATAGGTCGGTACCGCTCCGGTGGTTCCATTGGCGCGTCGTTTGCGAGGGGGCCGCTTGTGCGTTTCGAAGCTCGGTATCGGAATTGCGCGTGGTATCGCGCCCCTCGCAGATATCGCGGTCGACACCGATAAGCTGGCAGAGCAGGCCGAGGAGATACGCCAGACGAAGGCCCAACTCAGCAGATGCAGAGCGGCGGTCAGGAGTCGACAAGCGCCCGCCCACTGGGGGTCCAGTGATGGCCGACACCGACTCTATCGTCCGGTTGGGAATCGTCCTCCTCGGGACGCTCGTCGCCGTCGTCGCCGGGGCGATAGTGTTCGTCGTGTTTCCGACCAGCCTCACCGACCTCTTCGGTGTGTTGCTCGTGTTGGTGACAGCGCTGTTGGGCGCTCGCCTCGCAACCAACGCCGCCGGGTC
>JAQCNK010000183.1 GCA_028275075.1 Haloarcula sp.
GCCGCCGAACACACCGGCACGACGCCGATGCACGACCGACAGGACGCGCTGGTCGCGGCCGCGGATTTCATCACGACTGTCCGGCGACTCGGGGGCGTCTTGGGCAAGGAGACGGTCGCGAGCGTCGGGTACGCCGATGTCTCGCCGAACTCGATCAACATCGTCCCCGAGGAAGTGACCGTGACGTGGGGGATTCGCGACCCCAGCGACGATGTCGTTGAGGAGGCCCGCGAGCGCGTCCTCGAAGAGGCGGCGGCCATCGCCGACCGTGAAGGCGTTGACTACGAGTGGGAAGACCGCGCACGATCCGACAGCATCCGGTTCCCCGAACGGCCGGTGGCGGCGGTCAGGGACGCGGCGCGAACACTGGAGTACGACTCGATGGAGGTGTTCAGCGGCGCCGTCCACGACGCCGCGAAGGTCGGGCGCGTCTGCGACACCGCGATGGTCTTTGCGGTCAGCGAGGACGGTAAGAGCCACACGGAAGACGAGTACACGTCGTGGGACGACTGCTACAGCGCGGCGAACACGCTGGCAAACGCCGGCCTCGGTTTGGCGGAGTAGTGTGATGGACGGAGCTAGCATATGACGGCCGAGACGCTCATCGCGGGCGGCACCGTCGTCACCGGCGAGTCGATGTTCGAGGCGGCAGTCGCCATCGACGACGGCACCATCGTTGGCGTCGGGGCTGAGGATGCGCTCCCGTCGGCCGACCGGCGGGTCGATGCCACGGGCCTACTGGTGTTGCCGGGCGTTGTGGATCCACACGTCCACCTAGCCGGCTACAACACGCTCGATTCCTACGAATCGGGAACCGCCGCCGCGGCGGCCGGGGGCGTGACCAGCCTCGTGAACTTCGCGTGGCAGGGTTGGCAGCCCGAGACGGAGACGTTCGAACCGGGCGGCACACTGAGAGAGGCTGTCCAGCGCCATCGGGACAACGCCAGCGAGGCCCTCATCGATGTCAGTTTCCACCCTGTCGTCACCCGAGAAGACCCGAGCGTGTTTGAGGAACTACCGGCACTGGTCGAGGAAGGCGTCACCTCGTTCAAGATATTCACTACCGACAGCATCCGACTTTCCCATGGCTTCATCGGCGAACTGTTCAAGCAGTTTTCCGACCTCGGTGCCGTCGGGCTGGCACACACCGAGGATCACGCCGTCTGTGAGACGTTGACCGACCAACTTCGGGGATCCCCGGCCCCGACAGTGTATTCCGACTCTCGGCCCGACTACACGGAAGCGATGGCCGCTGACGCCCTCGCACGACTGGCCGTCGAGGCCGACGCGAAGTACTACGGGGTCCACACCACGTGTGAGGCCGCCGCAGACGCTATCGCTGCCCATCAGACCGACGGCTCGACCGTGCGTGCCGAGACCTGCACACATTACACCGTCTTCGACCGATCAATGTACGAGCAACTTGGCAACACGGCGATTATGGCGCCGCCACTACGGGACCCCAGTGATGTCGATGCGATGTTCGGCCGTATCCGGGACGGAACACTCTCTATCGTTTCCTCGGACCACGTCGCCGCCACCGAAGCCCGGAAACGCGACGAGCCGTGGTGGAACTGCCACAAGGGCGTCAACAGTCTCCAGACCAGCCTGCCCGTCTTCCATGAGGAAGCCGTGAACAAGCGGGGAATCTCCTATCTCGAACTGGTTCGACTGAAATGTGAACGGCCGGCCCGCACGTTCGGTATGCCCGCGAAGGGACGGATTCACCCCGGAGCCGACGCCGATATCGTCCTGTTCGACCCCGACGAGACGTATACGATAACAGCCGACGACAACCACTCCCGAGCCGACTTCTCGATATACGAGGGCCAGGAAGTGACCGGCCGGGTAAAGAAAACGTTCGTCAGAGGGGCCCTCGTCGCGGACGACGGAGA
>JAQCNK010000206.1 GCA_028275075.1 Haloarcula sp.
TATCAGCCTATACGGGTCGACAGAACGATTGATAGAATTCGGCTCGCCAGACCCCGGCGAATATCTATCAGTGTCGACCCGTATAGTCGCAGAACTACTGGGAGCTCCCCGTCCGGGGTTGCCGACCCGAACACCGGGTTGTGCACCTCGACGGCACAGCCACAGTGGGTGCGGTCCATACTGTCCGTCCCAGCCGGGAAAACAAACGTTTTGTCGGCCACGACGGAGTTTCGGGTATGAAACAGGGCGGCTCCGACGCGGCGAAACGGATGGCCGGCGAGTCAGCGGCCAAAGCGGTCGAGGACGGGATGGTCGTCGGGCTGGGCACCGGATCAACAACGGCCCACGCCATCCGAGCCATCGGCCGGCGGGTCGACGACGGACTGGATATCGCGGGCGTGCCGACCTCCTTCCAGTCCCGTGAACTCGCCCGTGAGGCTGACATCCCGCTGGTGGAGTTAGACGAAGCGAGCGTCGATCTGGCAATCGACGGTGCCGACGAGGTGGCCGGCGCCGACTGCATCAAGGGCGGCGGGGCGGCCCACGCCCGCGAAAAGATCGTTGACGCGAGCGCCGACCGCTTCCTCGTCGTCGCCGACCGGACGAAGACGGCCGAGACCCTCTCACAGCCGGTACCCGTCGAGGTGCTGTCGGCGGCCCGGACCACGGTCGCCGAGAGCGTCCGCGAACTGGGTGGCGAGCCGACGCTGCGCCGGGCCGAGCGCAAGGACGGCCCCGTTGTTACCGACAACGGAAATCTTGTACTGGACTGTGCGTTCGGCGACATCGGCGATCCGGCGGCGCTGGGACGGGAACTCGCGTCGCTCCCGGGCGTCGTCGAGCACGGACTGTTCGTCGGGCTGGCCGACGAGGTCCACGTCGGGAGCGAGGACGATGTGACGGTGCAGAAACATGGGCCCTGCCGGGGATAACCCAGAAAGTGCTGGACCATCAGCCAGTCAAATATAGTGCTATTTGGGGCCCTATACGCGGTTTAGAAAAGGTGGCAACCGATAGTATCAACAACCGACCATCTGATGCGATACTAGGGTGGATTCGACTGCGTATTAGTGAGCGCAGGATCGTCCCGTTCTAACGCCGTGCGCCAGCATTTCAACACGGCCCGAGTGGCGACTTCGACCTGTTCAACCTCGATGCACGAGGGGGCCCTCGTGGTCGCATCCGGTGGTTCGTGGAAATGTTTCTGTGGCGCGTTCGGCTCCGGGTGGCGGTCGAAACGAAAGTCGACGCCATCTGTCTCTGTATAGTGAAAATTGTAGCAATCCCGTTCGGTCCAGACGATATCGAACCGACCGGACGGACTGGAGCCAAAGCCCTCACCGACGGTAATATTCAGTTCGGGCTGTGGGTCGAGTCGACCACTGAGATCGTGATGGGTCACTAGCGGTTCGTTCTTGAGAAAGATGTCCCGGATCCGCTGGAGTGCCCCGTAATCGATCGGGCCCGTGTTCCCTGTGAGATACGACATCGCTCAGACAACCACTTTTTCGGCGTCGTAGAAACTAATCGCTGCCTTCGCGAGATAGAGATTCTTCTGGGCAGTCTGCCACGTCGTGTGGTCCTCCCAGCCCTCGTGGTCGTCTGGGTCGAGTTGCTTGGCTAGCTCCGCAGGCGACTCGACGCCGTGTCGTGTTCGGACCTCGTTGACCGTCTGCTTCAGGTCCTGTAATGTCTCGACCAGTTCGTCTTCGGAGTATTCGTCGTGCAGTTTCAGCACCTCCTGATAGATGTACATCTGGTCGTTGCGCTTGTACAGCGCACCCTGTCCACCGTCGATTTTCTCGACGAATCCGATCTCAGTGAGGTCGTTGAGTTCGTCACGGACCACCGGCTGGCTCGCTCTCGCTTTGTCAGCAATCTCGGATGCTGGCGTTGGCTCCGTCGTTCGTGTAATGACGGCCTTGATTCGCTCTCGCGTCGTCGTCTCGCTCTTCCAGTCGGTAACTGCCGCCTCGTTCACGTCGTCGTACTCGTCGATTGGGTCGAAATCCATGTTTATCCAGCTCTTTGTTTATGGAATCTCTGTCTGAGCTGCAGACTCAATTGTATGGGAGATACCACACCAGTGTGTAAGATATAGTTTAGACCGCAAATATATCTTATGGAAAACTAATATCTTTGTTGTCCAAGCGTCTCAGACACGGTCGGTTACTCTATTCGAACCGACAAGTGGGCCCTGCCGGATTTGAACCAGCGCTCAATCGGTGTCCCACGCCGACGGCGGGCACCATAGGCGATATGAGCCGATCGCTTTAACCAGACTAAGCTAAGGGCCCTCAAGTGGGTATTCTTGGGTCCGACTCTTTAGCTTGTCGGGTCTCCATCGGGCAGTCGTCTCATACTGGTGGCTGTAACAAACTGAAGTAATCGCCACCCCGGCGGATATCTTTACCAACTTACAGCCACCAGTATCACTCTTGGAGAGCCGAGGAGATGGGACTCGCGCTCACTGTTCACGGACGAGTCGCTCCGCTCGCCGTTCTGTTCGCGACAGAAAGACGCCACCGCCAGGGCTCGAACCTGGGACAACCTGGGTAACAACCAGGTGCTCTACCAACTGAGCTACGGCGGCACGCACTCGCCAGTAATCCGAGTTGGTAATTAGGGCTTTCGCTTCGGGTCGCCATCGACACGCTTTCACGCACTCTCGGAGAAGCTACGACCAATGAATCCGGAGTTCGACGCCGTCGTTTCGCGCGTCCGTGAGCGGGTCTCGCCGGACGATGACGAGCGCGAGCGGTTACAGCGGGCCGCGACCACGGTGATGGAACGGGCACGCGACGCTATCGCGGAGCTACCGGTCGAGGCCGAGGTGGTGCAGGTCGGCTCGACGGCTCGTGGGACGTGGACAGCGGGGGACCGCGACGTCGACGTGTTTGTGGCGTTCCCACCGACGCTGGATCGCGCGGAACTGGAGACATACGGGCTGGACGTAGGCCACGCTGTCCTCCCCGACGGTCACGAGGAGTACGCCGAGCACCCCTACGTCGTCGGCGAAGTGGACGACTACGCCGTCGACTTAGTCCCCTGCTATGCCGTCGACGAGGCGACGGCCATCCAGTCGGCCGTCGACCGGACGCCATTTCACACCCGATATCTGGCGACCAGGCTTGACGACGACCTCGCAGCAGCGGTCCGGGTCACCAAGCAGTTTCTGAAGGGGATCGGTGTCTACGGGAGTGACCTTCGGACGCGGGGTTTCTCTGGGTATCTGACCGAACTGCTGACGGTGGAGTACGGCGGCTTCCACGAGTTCGTCTCGGCAGCGGCCGACTGGCACCCACCCGTGCGATTCGACCCGGAAGATCACGGGACCACAGCGTTTGACGACCCGCTCGTCATGATAGATCCGACAGACCCGGACCGGAACGTCGCAGCGGTGTGCTCGGCGGCGAACGTCGCCCGGCTGCAACACTATGCACGCGAGTTACTGCGTGACCCGCGGGAATCGCTGTTCGAGGAGAGTGAACCGGCGGTTTACGACGCTGCGGCTGTCGCCGACGCGGTCCGGGAACGCGAGACGACACCGGTCGCGATACGCTTTGCCAGGCCGGATGTCGTCGACGATCAGCTCTGGCCCCAGCTACGGAAATCGTTGACGGGACTGACCGAGGAACTCGACCGACGCGGATTCGACGTGTTCCGGGCGACCGCGCTGGCGACGAATGGTGCGGGCGGGAGTGGTGACCCGCACGAGACAGACGGTGCGGGCGGGAGTGGTGAGGCCGTGTTATTGATCGAGCTGAGCGTCGCTGAGCGGCCGGCCGTCCAGCGCCATGAGGGGCCACCGGTCCACGTGCGCGAGCACGCCACGGGATTTTACGAGACCTACGTCGACGATAGCGAGGTGGCGGGGCCGTTTGTCGACGACGACCGTTACGTGGTCGAGCGGCCCCGCGAGTTCCGGACGGCCGAGGCGTTCCTCGACAGCGACGCGCTGCTGTCAGTCCGACTCGGACCACATATCGCGTCGGCGCTTGAAGACGGATACGAAATACTCATCGGGGACAATATCGCAGCTCTAGCGGACGGTTTTGGTGTCGACCTGGCAGATTACTTCGAGCCAAGCCCCTGAGTCTCGACCTCGTTGAGTACCTCCCGGGCGGCCTCGCTCACGTCGTCATCGGGGGCGACCGGCTGGTACCCATCGAACACTTCATGGACCATCTTGATTGAGTCTGAGAGGGTTTCGAGCCCGTAGCCGCCTTCGAGGACAAAACCGAGGCCGGCGTCGCAGTCGTCGGCCAGATCGATCATCCGTTCGGTCATCACGCCGTACCCCTCCGTGCTCATCTGCATCCGTGAGATGGGGTCGTGTTCGTGGGCGTCGAACCCGGCACTCACAAGCAGGAGATCGGGGTTGTAGTCGGCGATTTCGGGAGCGATTACCTCGTCGATAGCCCCCAGATAGTCGGCGGTGTCGGCCCCGGGCTGGTAGACGACGTTGGCCGTCGTCCCGTCCCCCGCCCCAACCCCGGTCTCGTCGATCTCTCCAGTACCGGGAAAGAGCCCGTCCTCGTGGATTGAAGTGTAAAACACGTCAGACCGGTCGTAGAAGATATCCTGCGTCCCGTTACCGTGGTGGACATCCCAGTCGAAGATCGCGACGCTGTCGGCGCCCTGATCGAGGGCGGCCTGTGCGGCGACACCGGCGTTGTTGATGAAACAAAAGCCCATGGCGTCGTCGCCAACGGCGTGGTGACCCGGCGGGCGCCCGAGCGCGAACGGCGTCTCGCGGGCTCGGACATCGACACCTGCGGTTTCGGCCGCCCAGACCGCTGCTCCGGCGGCGGCCAGTGCGGCGTCCCACGTCGCCTCGACGGCAACCGTGTCGGCATCCCAGTGGCCGCCGCCGTCCGCACAGTACTCTCGGAACTCTTCGATATAGTCGGGGTCGTGCACTGACCGGACCAGATCGGTATCGGCGTCGTCGGTGGTGATGTAGTCGACGCCGTGACACTCCTTCAGGGCGCGTCGTACGGCCCGGAGACGGTCGGAGCTCTCGGGGTGGCGTTCGCCGGTGTCGTGGTCGAGACAGACCTCACGGTAACCGAAGTTCATTCAGTAGTACCGGGCGAGTTCGAAGTACGTCTCAACGTCTGCTGCCTTCACCGTCCGCCGGTCGGCGTGGTGTGCGAGGTCAGCCGCGGCGGCAGCGACGTCGTCTGCGAACGATTCAAGCATATCGGCCAGCGCCACGCGAGCGTCCATCGCAACGCGGTAGTCGTCGTCGATGTCGAGGCGGGCGATACGGTCGACCGGCGCGACTGGAAGCTCAAGTCCGTCCTTGTCGGGGACGCTCTCGACGCCGAAATCGGACGGCATCAGCGTTTTGCGACCGTCCAGTGTTGCCTCCTCCGCGGCTGTCGTGGCGAGGGCGGCGCCGCGTTCCTGGATTCGGCGAGCCAGTTCTTCTGCCGCGCCGGCGCTCACCCGCAACCCGCCCGCGTTCCGTCGGATCACCGCATCCACGGGCGCGAACGGAAGCTCGACGCTCATACCCACAAGCGCGGGTGATGCGGTCTTAAGAGTTTCCGTACCGTCGTTTGATCGTTAAAAGACATCGTCGGCGTCCAAGCAGCCGTCCGCAACGACCCCGCGGACGGTGATTTCCTGTCCGAGTTGGACGCGCTCGCCAGTCTCGACGCTCATCGTTTGCTCACCATCGTCCAGTACGACTGGGTCGCCGGTCTGGACGACAGTCCCGGTGAATTCGACCTGCTCGGCGGCCTGAGCACCGCCGTCGCTGTCGGCGCCGGTCGTGGTGTCCGCCGCTGCCACCGATTCGCTGTCGGTACTCCCGGATTCGTCCCCGCCGTCGCCGAACGACGAGAGCCCGGCGTGGGTATCGTCTGCCTGTTCTTCCGGCGTGGGCGCGACGCTCGTCCCGTCGTCTAGGACGACGACGGTCGAGTTCCAGCTCGCAGAGGCTTCCAGATCGTCCTGCCAACCGTCCTGTATCTCCACGTCTGCGGCCAACACCTCGTCGCCCGGCTGGATGTCCGTATCGGCCTTGTCGCCCCACAGCGCCACGCGGATATCACCGGTTGCGTCCTGAATGCGGACGTTGCGCACCTGGCCCTCGCTGCCGTCGTCACGGTCGAACGTGCGGACCGGGTCGGCCGAGCGGACGACGCCCGCGATGTCGACGGTCTGGTCCAGTTCGACATGCTCGATCGGGTCGGCGTCGGGTTGGAAGTCGACGGCCTCGTCTATCTCGTCGACAGCGCCGTCGTCGCCGACGTGTAGTTCGAGTGCCCCGTCGCGTTCGCGGACGTAGCCGTCGACGACTTCGACGGCCGTTCCCGGATCGATCTCAGTCGCGTGGTCGGCCCGGTCGTCCCACATCGTCACGCGCACGCGGCCGGTCTCATCGCCCAGCGTCAGGTTGGAGACCTTCCCCTCGCTGCCGTCGTCGCGGTCGAACGTGCGGACGCTATCGGTGTCCAGCACCAGGCCGCGCAGCGTCACGTCTGACTGGCCCATCGTCAGGGCATCGACAGTCGATCCGTCGCCGGGTTCGACATCGATGGTGGCGTCGTCGTCCTGTTCGGCCTTATCGACGGAGACTTCGAGTCCGTTGTAGCCGTCTTTCGGGCGTCCTTTCACCCGGAGCACGTCGCCGACGGAGAGCATCCCGTCGTCGATGTCGACGGCCTGCCCGTCCCAGAACGCCAGGCGGACACTCGCTGTCTCGTCGGCGGCCTCGACGTTGATGACCCGTCCGTCTTCGTCCTCGCCGTCCCGTTCGAACGTCTTCAGATCGCCGATGGCCATCACCTTGGCGAGGAACTTCACCTCATCCATCCCCGGTTCGATGTCCGCGATGGTGTCGACTTCCCCTTCGTTCAGTTCGTGGGCCAGCAACATCGCCGCGGTCTCCTCGTCGGCGAGGCCACCCATCTGTTCGACTTTCTCCTCGACGGCCTCGCGGAACTCCTCCTCGGAGACGTCGGTCTCTAAGTCCGCGTAGATATCTGCTATCGAGCCCATCTATCTATGGGAGGCATGTCTGGGGCGCGCTTAAGCGTTGTCGTTGCTCCAGCGACCCGCTACAGTCTGCCGGTTCCGTCCTCGGCGTCAACATAGGCCA
>JAQCNK010000211.1 GCA_028275075.1 Haloarcula sp.
CACAACTTTTCGCGTTCGCAATCGGGTGATAGCCACTCACAATCATAGTCGCAGGGCCGTCTAAACCGCCCGAACAGCCTGCTGACGAAGCGTTTTGGGAACCTTTATGAACTCCGTGGCGTCACATACGCCTGTTCGGACACGAGCAACTTCATAGAGAGCTTCAACAACATGATCGAAACCATCGCATCCACTGTACTGCAGGAAGGTACCGCTGCCGCGCCAGCTATCCCGCCGAAAGCCGCCGCAGCCCTCGCCGTCGGGCTGGCCGCGGTTGGTTCGGGCTACGCAGAACGAGGTATCGGTGCCGCCGCGGTCGGCGCCGTCGCTGAGGACGACAGTATGTTCGGCCGTGGACTTATCCTGACAGTCCTGCCGGAAACGCTCGTCATTCTCGCGCTCGTCGTCGTCTTCGTCGTATAAACTTCCCCTTCTTTTCAAACAATGAGCCTTGAAACAGTCGTAGAGGACATCCGAGACGAGGCCCGCGCGCGTGCAGAAGAGATACACGCGGAGGCCGACGAGCGCGCCGACGAGATCATCGCCGAGGCCGAGGCCGATGCGACGGAGATCCGCGAGGAGCGCGAGGCCGAGGTTGAGCGCGAGATCGAGCAAGAGCGCGAACAGCGTCTCTCCTCGGCGAAACTCGAGGCCAAGCAGGCCCGACTGGGTGCACGCAGAGACGTGCTTGAAGAGGTGCACGCGGACGTCGAGCAGGCCATCGCCGACCTCGAAGGCGACCGTCGCGAGGAGCTGACCCAAGAGCTGTTTACCGCTGCCGCCGACGAGTTCGACGACGGCGCCGAGCTCCGGGTCTACGGTCGCGCCGAGGACCAGTCGCTCATCGAGGATATCCTCACAGATGACGCAACGTTCGCCGGTGAGCAGGAGTGTCTCGGCGGCGTCATAGTCGAGAGTGACGCCTCCCGCGTCCGTGTGAACAACACGTTCGACTCCGTGCTGGAGTCGGTGTGGGAAGACAATCTGAAAGCAATCAGCGACCGACTCTTCGACGACCAATGAACAGCTACAGAGCGGCATCCGGCGGCCGAACCAGCAACTACGAGTACGTTATCGCTCGGGTCCGCTCCCGCCGCGCTTCGCTGTTCGACGACGACGACTACCGCAAGTTGGTCCGCATGGGGACGAGCGGGATCGCTCGCTTCATGGAGGAGACGGAGTACGAGACAGAGATGAACGCGCTCGGGGCCCGGTACGGCGGCTCGGACCTTGTCGAGTACGCGCTCAACCGCAACCTCGCGAAACACTTCGATAATCTACTGGAGTGGTCCGAGGGGGCGCTGTACAACTACATCGCGCGTTACCTGCGGAAGTTCGACGCGTGGAACGCCAAGACGGTCATCCGCGGGCTGTACGCGGGAGCCGACTCCACCGATGTCGAGGACGACCTCATCCGCGCCGGTGAGTTCGGTGACAAGCGCCTCGACCAACTCCTCTCAGCGGGCTCTATCGAGGAAGTCGTCGAGTCGCTCGATGACACGCTCTTTGGTTCGTCGCTGGCCGAGGCCTACGAAGTGTACGAGGCACAAGACGTTCTCGTTCCGCTGGAGAACGCTATCGACCGTGCTTTCTACGAGACACTTCTCGATGGTCTCCCAAGCAACCCCGAACCAGATAGCGCGACGGGACTGTACGTCCAGTTCCTGCGGGCCGAAGTTGACTTCCGGAACCTCCGGAACGCGTTGCGGCTGGCCCGCAGTGGCGCCGACACCGACCCAGCGGCGTACTACATCGACGGCGGGACGCTGTTTGACCAGCAGTCACTGGCCCAGCTAACGGGCCACATGGACAATCTGGTCGCCGCGGTGCGTGACAGTACCTACGGCGACGACCTCGACGCGGCGCTGTCGGAGCTAGAGGACGCCGGCAGCCTGGTCGAGTTCGAGCGAGCGCTGGACGCGGCGCTGCTCGAGTACGCCGACACGCTGTCGAACCGCTACCCACTGTCGGTGTGTCCGGTGCTGTCGTACATCCTCGCCAAGGAGCGCGAGGTCGACAACATCCGGGCCATCGCCCGCGGTCGCGAGGCGGGGCTCGGCCCCGACGAAATCGAACAGGAGCTGGTGATACTATGAGCCAGGAGATAGCAGTTATCGGGAGTCCGGAGTTCACGACGGGCTTTCGACTGGCGGGTGTCCGCAAGTTCGCGGATATCCCCGCCGACGAAAAAGACGAGCAGCTGGACGACGCCGTCTCGGAGATGCTCTCTGACGATGACGTCGGCATCGTCGTGATGCACGACGACGACATGGACCACCTCTCACGGTCGGTCCGGAAGAGCGCCGAGACGAGCGTCGAACCCGTGCTGGTTACCCTCGGCGGCGAGGGTGCTGGCAGCGGCGGGCTGCGTGAACAGATCAAACGAGCCATCGGCATCGACCTGATGGACGAGGACTAACAATGAGTCAAGCAACAGAATCCGACGTCCGTGAGGACGGCA
>JAQCNK010000212.1 GCA_028275075.1 Haloarcula sp.
TCCCGATACCGCCGCGGGCCAACTTTCCCAGCGCGTAGGCGGCCTCGTTGGTCTGTTGGCCGCTCCCGAGGATGGCCAGTCTATCGGGGTTGTCGGCAATGGTGCCGATGAACTCAGCGGCGACGATTCCAAGCGCTGTCTCCCACGAAGCGGGTCTCAGTGTATCACCGCGGCGGACCAGCGGCTGCGTGAGCCACTCGCCAGCGGGGTTTTCCGTCTCACGGATGCCGCGCTCGCAGGCGAGCCCCTCGGTCGCCGGGTGGTCGTAGTTCCCCCGGACCTTGTCGACGCCGTACCCCTTGTCGACGCCGCGCTGGTGCTGGCCACAACCGACCGCACACCGCATACACGTCGTCGGTTTCCACTGACTCATCACGGCCCCCCCAGCGAGCCGGGCGAGAGCGTCCCGACGAGATGACCCCGAGACGGCGCGTGTGTCGGTTCGTTACGCCCGAAATATCGCAGTGCATGTACAGTCATTCTTCGAACGTTCGTGTACTATTGTTGTACAATGGGCCGAATAACCTTTCGGTTAGATGGGAATATCCGGATTGGATTGTCGAAACGTTCAGTCGGTCGCCGTACAGACGCCCAGCTCCGTCGAGCGGCCGTGTACGCCGCGTCTCGGGCAGTCCGCTTGACAGTGCCACACTGCCAGCGGAACTTTTCGACGTTTGGAAAGAAACGGTACGTACACCGCTGGCTGGACCGACGGATTTGTGAGTCGTCCGCCCAGGAAGACAATATTGAAGATTTGTAAATGCTCACAGTTATACTTCCCCGTATTATACCCCTAAACGGCAGAAATGTGTTTGAACGTAACCCAAATTGAGAGTAAAGTTAGCGAAAGTCAAAAACTCTGTTCGGAGTCGACAGCCGCGGAGGTGGTAGCATGGGACTGATACGGATGACGAAGTACCGGACGCTACTGCTCGCGACCATCGGGTTCAATTTCTCGTTCCTGATATGGTTCTCCTTTGCCCCGTTCACGGGCGGGATGGCCAATGAGTTCGGGCTGACGACTGCCGAAATCGGCATTCTGGCGAGTTCGGCCATCTGGATGGCCCCCTTCGGCCGAATGCTGACCGGGTGGCTCTCTGATAAGTACGGCGCGCCGACGATATTCGCCATCGTGCTCGCCTACGTGGGCCTGTTCTCGATGGCGAGCGCGTTCGCACAGAACTACTCGGTGTTCTTCGTTGCCCGTCTCATCGTGGCGACGGCCGGCATCACGTTCGTCATCGGCATCCAGCACGTCGCCGAGTGGTTCGAGGAGGAGAACCTCGGCCTGGCCGAAGGTATCTACGCCGGCATTGGCAACGCCGGCGCCGCGGGCGGGGCGCTCATCCTCCCCCGCGTCTTCGGTGAGGGGTGGAGCGGCCCGCTGTTCACGACGAACTGGCGGGCGGCGTTTTTCTACACCGGCATCGTCTCCATCTTCCTCGCTGTCGCCTACTACACGCTGGGCGAGGCCGCAAAGAGCGAGGCAAAGCGGGAGGCGACCAAGAGCAACACCAGTTTCAAGGACTGGCTCCACACGGCGACCCGCTACGGGACCGTCGTGCTCGCGATCGCGTACATCATGTCCTTCGGACTGGAGCTGTCGATGAACGGCTGGCTCGCCACCTACTACCGCGAGGCGTTCAACCAGGATAACCTCGTCGTCGCGAGTACGTTCGCCGCGACGTTCTCCGTCGCCGCGGGACTGCTCCGTCCGATCGGCGGCTACATGAGCGACCTGCTGGCCCGAAAAGAACGGAACATCCTGCCAGTGTTTACCGGCCGCTACCGTGAGCAGTGGACGTTCGTTTCGCTGTGTCTCATCGTCGTCACGATGTTTGGCATGACGCTTGCTGGGCTGTCGGGGGTCGTAATGAACGCCGTCATCGTCGGCTTCCTCGTCGGGACCGCCTGTGCGTTCGCGGAGGGCGCCATCTTCGCGCAGGTGCCGGCGATGTTCCCCGACGACTCCGGCTCCGTCGCCGGCGTCGTCGGCGGTGTCGGTACCGTCGGCGGCATCGTCTACCCGCTCGTCTACTCGGCGCCGTTCCTGTCGAGTCTCCACATCGGATACTCCATCGTCGCCGCGTCGATGATTCCGTTCGTACTGCTGGCCGCGTGGGTGTTCCAGCCCGACGTCGCGGCGAAGGCCAACGACCACGGCTTCATCGGGAGCGCGGGCGGGTCGAACGCGCCGACGAGCGACGACTGACGACGTTACAGCTCCCGTGCCACGACGGGCGCGGCGCTGACCTCGCTGGCCGCCCGCTCCAGCGTATCGGTGCCGTACACCGCCTCGACGCCGGCCGTCGACAGCTTCGTCAGGGCGTTGCTGGCGAGCATCGCGTGGACGCAGGTGACGTACACCCGCCCGGCGTCCCGATCGTTCAACACGGCGACGGACTCGCTCATCGTCGAGCCGGTGGCGATGATGTCGTCGGTCAACACCACGTCACGGCCCTCGATGGGTGCGTCGCTCGGCGTGATAGTTATCTCGCCGCTGTCGTAGTCGCGGTCCTTCTCGAAGAAGTCCGTCTCGCCCTCGCCGTAGGCGTCCCGGACCGTCTTCGCCAGGCCGATAGCGCCCTCGTCGGGCGAGAGAAAGAGGGGGGCATCGAGGTCCGCCGGCAGCGGATCGGCGAGCACCTCGGCAGCGTCGACGGCCGTCGCCGGAACGGTGAAGAACTCACAGATGGCCGGCTCGTGGGGCGTCACCGTGACGACACGGTCGGTGCCCGTCGAGATGGCTCGCGCTATCGCCCGCGAGGAGACCGGCTCGCCGGCCTGGAACGCCTCGTCCTGGCGGGCGTAGCCCATGTACGGGACGACGGTGACCACTTCCTCGGCACCGGCCTCGCGGACAGCGTCCTGCAGCTGGAGCAACTGGACGTGGGCGTCACTGTCGACCGTCGAGGCGACGACGACGGCACGCTCGCCCGCGACGGCCTCGGGCACCCGAACGACGTGCTCCCCGTCGGGGAACCGTTCGTACTCGACCCGTCCGAGCGGCTCGTCGGCCGCCTCGGCGAGAGCCGCCGCAAACGCCTGTGTCTCCGCGCCGGGGATAATCATGTGCGAGGGGTTATCCGCCGGGCTAAACCACTTTTCGATTCACGCCACGGCGATACCGACGACCTCGGGGACACCGAGCGACCGGGCGCGCCAGCCGCCGCGGCCGTCGGCGGTGCTCTCGTCCGCGGTGTCCACGAGGAAGGTCCCGTCTTCCGTGATAGCGTAGGTGTCGCCGCCGTAGGTCACGTCGACGACCCGCTCTCGGACCGGTAGGTCACAGGGTTGCCAGTGGGGGTCTGGACTAGCGCCGGCGTGGTCGGTCAGTTCGTAGAGCGTGTCCGTGTCGGTGGTATGGACCCTGCCACCGTCAGTCGCTTCACTCGCGACGACACCGTGAGCGCCCGACCGGACGGCCAGCCAGTTCTTTCGCGGGCCGACGGTGCCCTCCTGGGCGTCACGCTTGTAGAGGCCGTCCGCCGTGGCGGCGAAGGCTCCGGCCACGTCGGCGACGTCGTGCAGGCCCAGATACGC
>JAQCNK010000223.1 GCA_028275075.1 Haloarcula sp.
CTATAAGTACGCCGCGTCCCACCGTACCGGCTTCCGGACGTTCCCACACGTCTCACACTCGATGCGGCCCATCGAGTCCATGGTCAGCGCGAGGGCGTTGCAGCTACTACAGAAGTAGCCATACGGAGTGTCGCCCTCGGGCTCGGTGAAGACAACGTGGAAGGTAGATTTCGAGCCGCGCTCGTGATTGTCGTGGTCGACGTAGACAGTCCGACCATCGTCGGTCTCGACGGCTTCGCGTCCCCACTGTTCGGACTCCGCGTAGATGTTCTCGACGTAACTCTGGCCGTCGATCTCGACCGTATCCGTCCCGATCTGGTGAAAGTCACGCTCCGCGTAGAACTCGTTCCCGGCGGTGTTCTCGGCGAGGACGCGCCCACGGAGGTTCACAACCGCAAGTCGCTCCAGTTCCTCGCGGGTGGCATCGAATAGGGCAGTTGCGACACCCTCGCCGCGGTGGACGGGATCGACGTGGAGCCACAGGAGGGTAGCAGTGTTGGCCGCGGCGACGACGCTCTCAGCGAAGGCGACGACCTGGCCTGCGCGGTCGGCGACGAGCACCACACGGTCGGGATCGTCCAGCTTTGTCGCCAGCCGATCCTCATCGTACCACTCCTCGATTGCGTTCGTGATGGCCTGTGGGTCCAGCGAGTACGATGCCCCCAGCGACCGCCGCGCGACATCCCGGATGGCCGGGCTGTCGGTCGGCCTAGCGCGTCGGAGTTCCATACGGTTACTTTCATCACGGGCGGTTATAAACGTACACCTCCCGACATGGCGTATTTCAAAGAAAAGCTTTTGTTCTTGGACGTATAGGGCACAAACACCCAGGGAGGTTGATTATCACGTATAGATGGAGTGTTTTTCTGTCTGACCCAAATAGACCTGTTTTGCCGGCCGATGCTCGTCGGCCGCTCGCCGAGATGGCAACACAGTACCCAACCCCGCGACGCCGGACCGCGTTCTGGTCCCCGTTTGCGAAGGGTGCTCGCTCAACCGTACTGCCACTCTTGGCATCGCTGTTTTCCTACCTCTGTCCGGATTTGTGACCGCTGGGGGTGTCGTAACGCTAAAGAGTCGAACGTACTTTCGTATCTGTAAGATGAATATCGGAACCTATCGCCGGAGGGGTCGTTGTGGGCGTCGAGATTAGGGAGTCACCAGTCTCGGACGAAGCGTTCGACGCGATGCGAGAGTTTGTCCACGACTACCTGGCCGCCAGTGTCGAGAACGAAGAGGGAGGCGGCCGGATGCGCTGGTACCCCTGGCACTCAGCGGAGTACCGGTTCAACCACATTCTCAACGTCGTCGACATCGCGACGACCATCGCCGAGCGCGAGGGGGCAAACGTCGATGTCACGCGCGTGGCGGCACTGTTTCACGATATCGCGAAGTTGGAGGCCGAACAGGATGTCCACGCCGAGGCCGGCGCGCGAATCGCTCGCGAGTATCTTGCGACCCACGGCGACTACCCGGAGTCGTTCGTCGAACAGGTGTATCGGTCGGTTGAGGACCACTCATACCAAGGAGATCTCTCGAACCTCTCGCTCGAGACACAGTGTCTCATCGAGGCGGATATCCTCGACAAGGTCGGGGCCAACGGGACGGCGCTGATGTTGTTGCGGATGGGGTATGAGTCACGGACGCATATGGACGCCGCAGAGATGGTCGACCGCGTCATCGAACGCGGGGTGGACGCGAAGGAACGCGTCGAGAGTGACACCGCCGAGTCGCTCATCCACCAGCGGCTCAAACGCACCCGCTGGTTCCAGGAGTGGCTGGAGATGGAGGTCGCAGAAATGGAGTCTGAAGACAGTCTCGACGACGTGGCGCCGGGCATGGGTAACTCCTGAGAGGGTGTTGCAGCGATGTCCCGGTACGAGCCGACAGATAGGTCGATCTCGTTCTCTGAGAAGCCGTGAGAGCGGGCGCTCACGTGCCTGCGTTCGTGATACGGTCAGTTGTAAGCCATTACCGGGATTTGCCAGACCCGACCCAGCAAATCACCGGTAAATCGTTACAACCGACCGTATGACGCTAACGCGTCACTCACGAAGACGCTCGTAGATGAGCTGATCGAGGTCGTCGCGGAGTTCGTCGACTGCGACTTCTTCGAGGACGGGAACGAAGAATCCCTCGACGAGCATGTTCTTCGCCTTCTCCGGGTTGACACCGCGGGAGGTCATGTAGAACATGTCCTCGGCGTCGACCTGACCAACTGTCGCGGAGTGGGAGGCCTCGGTGTCGTGGTTGTTGATGATGAGCTTCGGGGAGGCGTCGGCCTCAGACTCGTCTGAGAGCATGAGCGTATTCTCACGCTGATACGACGAGGTATCCCATGCACCGGTGCCAACATCTTGGACGCCCTCGTACACCGAGCGGGCGTCGTCGTCGAGGACGCCGCGGGTGACGAGATCGGCGATGGTGTGTTCAGCCTCGTGCCAGACACGCGCCGCGATGTCGATATGCTGGTCGTCGTGGCCGAAGAACGCACCGACGATCTGGGACTCGGAGGAGTCACCAAGTAGGCGCGTCTCGACGCTCGATTTCGTGAGTCGCGAGCCGATGTTGCCCTCAATCCAGTCGATAGATGCGTAGGTGTCGGCGTGGCCACGCTTGACTTGGTAGTTGTAGGACTCATCGGAGAGGTTCTGAAGCGTCCCGTACTGGACGTACGCGTTCTCGTCCGCGGCAACCTCGACGACACCGGAGTAGTACTGATTGCCGTCGATCTCCGACCCAGTCGTCTGGCGCTCTAGGATCGTCACCGAAGCGGACTCCTCGGCGATGACGAGCGTGTAGTTGAACAGCGATTGGCTGTTCATCGTCGTCCGGATCTTCACGTCTTCGGCGTCGACCCCCTC
>JAQCNK010000228.1 GCA_028275075.1 Haloarcula sp.
TCTGTACAGTGTAGATCTGCTCCCGCAAACCAGACCAGCAGACCTAGCTGAGTATGGCTGGATTCGAATTCGGGTGAGGGCTTTCTTCGCTCCCTCGTTTGGCAACACCAATCCCCACTCTCCATCCTTCGCCACAGTATTGCGCGAATCATCGTAGCACACCTCTGATATGCGAACCGTTCTGTGATGCCCTCATTTCACCAGTACCTTTGACAGCCAGAAAGCCCCGGCCGGCTGGTCAAGCGGCTACGGGTTGGCTTTCTGGCTGTACACCGTTGTGACTCGAATCACAGAAAACAGCGAAAACGCCGAACGCGGATTCGTTATTTAGGCGGTCGCAGTCGGTAGTAGCGCCGGTTGAGCGTGAACATGTAGCCTTCACGCATCGTCTTCAACACGGCGTAGGTGATGGTCGCGCTGACGATAGGGACGAGGAACGTCAGGTCAAAGAGGAGGTGCGAATCCATCGGGATGAGGTTCTTGATCGACAGCGCGGCGATGGTCAGGCTGAAGATGACACCCGACATACCGACAGCGGCCCAGAACGGCTGCTCGACGGGGCGTCGCGCCGCCCCCTTGTTCAGGAAGGGAACGATGGCGACGAAGCCGACGACCACGACGTTGGCCAGCACACCGTAGGTCCGGTCAGCCATGATCTTTGAGCCACCGAGGATGGCCAGGTCGGGGTTCAGCGGACCGAGTTTCAGCAGGCCAAAGGACCAGTAGAGATACCAGTCGGGCAGGATGATGGCCGGCGTGACACCGGAGTTTGCCGGGTTTGGCATCTCCGGTGGGAGTGCAGCCGAGACGAACAGTATCATCCCGACGAAGAAACTCGTCAGGGCGAGGTTGCGCATCATCTCGTGGGGCCAAGCCGGGAACGCCAGCACGTCGCGCTCGACGTAGTCCGACTGCTGGCGCAGGTCCTGATCTTCCCGGCGGCCGCGTTCGAAGTACTCGTAGGTGAGCCGGGAGAGGCCTTGCGTGCGCTGCTTTCGCTCGGACCACGAAGGGGTCTCGTCGTCGGGGGCGACGATACCCGAGCCCGAGCCGTCCGTGCGAACATCGTCGTCTGATTCGTTGTCGCTCATAGGTTTAGTGTGGTTCCGCGATACCCTGCATCCAGACGATGCCGATGTGCAGGGCGATGACGCCGGTCGTGATGAACGGCAGGAAGAACACGTGCAGGATGTACATCCGTTGCAGCGTGGCCTGTGATAGGGTGAACCCGCCGAACATCAACTGTGCGACCCACTCGCCGATGAGCGGGATTGAGAGTGACATCTCGACCCCGATCTGACCCGCCCAGTAGGAGAGCTGACTCCACGGGAGCAGGTAGCCGGTGTAGCCGAAGACCAGGGTCAGTGAGATGAGTATGATTCCGATGAGCCAGTTGAGTTCGCGTGGTTCCTTGTATGCGCCCGTGAAGTAGACACGGAGCATGTGGAGGAACACGGCGGCGACCATAATCTGGGCTGACCAGCGGTGGACCGACCGGAGGAAGTAGCCCAGATTCAGCTGGCCCATGATGAGCAGCACCGAGTCGTACGCCACGGTCGGGGAGCCATCAGCTGCTGCGGCCGCGGGTGCGTAATAGAACCCGAGTAGCGCGCCGGAGATGGCGGCAACGATGTACGCGACAGTCGAGAACGAGCCAAGCGCGTACAACGGATACCAGTACCAGAACTTGTTGTCAAGGTTGTACTGTTCGGTGTGACTCTTTGGCATCTGCATGTTGACCTTGTAGTAGAGATCTTCGAGCAACTCTAAGTAGTCAACAATGCGCAGGCGCTTGTCGATCCAGATGAGTGCCGTGAGATAGATGGTCTCGAGCGGTGACAGCTCCCGCGATTCCATCCATCCGTTGTGGTCGTGGTCGTCTTTGCGTTCTAAGCTCATGATTTGTTATCCATCGGTCTGTGGTGGGCGTGGAAGCGCCACGAACTGTTTCTGGACGGGGCTGAACGGGTCGTACACTGACTGGTGGCACTGGCAGTAAATGGCGTCTTCCCCACCGAAGTTCGCGCTCCCCTCCTGTGTCTTGAAGCCGGGGACACAGCAGAAGTGCGTACACTTGTTGAGCCAGGCGATGAAGCCCTGGTCAGTCGCTTCCGAGATGAAGCTCTGGACGCCGCTTGGGAGGTCCGTGTTCCCGTTGGCCATCTCCTCAACTTTCGTCGACCGGAGAATCTGGACGGGGACGCCCCCATCATCGGTCTGTCGCCAGACCGCACTCGCGGGTTTGCCCAGCCCAGCGGTGCCGATTCCGTTACCCCACGACTCGTAGTCGTCAAACATGTCTACGGTCAGCGGATCACCCTTGGAAACGTCGCCCTGCCAGTCGAACGAGCCCGGACTGTTGAGGAACGTGTTGTCGGCGTCTGCCTGCGGATAGATCCCGCTGGAACTCTGTATCCCGCAGTACTGGAACCACGCCGAGGAGTAGTCGATGCCGCTCCCGCCGAAGTCCGTATCGATGGCGACGCCGGCCTCCTCGTCGTACTCGGGCCAATGGCCCTTCAGCGTCCCACCGTCGATCTGAATGGGGATGATCGGCATCCCGCGTGGCGCTGGGCCGTCGACGTTCTCGACAGCGACGAACGTCGTCGTCCCGCCACCTTCGCCAGAGGAACTGGTGAGTGAGTCCGCCGCGGCAGCGCCACCCACACCGACGGCGGAGAGGGCCGCACTTCCAACTACACCTGACACGAATCGTCGTCTGCCCGTCTCGGCCGGATACTTGTCTTCGTCTAGTGGCATTATTTCTTGTAGTAGGGGTAGATTGCGCGTTTGACAGTCTCTACGAGTTCGGCCTGGTCGGCTATCGACGAGCCATCGACGTCATCCTGCCGGATATAGAGATCTTCCCACTTGCGGCGGCGCTTCTTGACGATCATCACGTCGGGGAGGAACTCCTTACGGTACAACAGCATGATGAAGGCCAGGTCGATGAAGATGGCCGTCAAAACGCCACCGAGGAACATGTTGGCCTCGATGAGGCTGACGGTCAGGACTGTGCCGATACCGGACGCCCACCCGGCGAGCATCCCGTAAGTGAAGAGGCCGACGAGGCCGACCTGGATGATTGTCAGGAGGACGATGCCAACCGCTGCGGCCGTGCTCTCACGCGGTGGCTCGTAGCGGTGGATATCGCCGTATGTGGAACCTTCCGACGCCATCAGTTGTTCCCTCCGCTGGTGTGGGGCGACTCAGCGTACTTCAACTGGAAGAAGGTGAAGATGAGCGGGATAATGACCGCCAGGCCAGCCCCGAAGCCGACGTAGTGTGGCTGTATTGGGACGCCGGCGTAGTGGGGGTCGACCTCGACCGGACCGCCGCCGCCGATGCTCTGTGTCGGATACTCTTCGCCGACGACGATGCTCCCTTTCATCTGGAGGCCTTCGTGTGGCGCACAGTAGTAGTTGTAGATGCCATCGGACTCGAAGGTGTGCTCGTAGTTGACTCCCGAACTGGACACTGTACTGCCCGAGTCCAACGGTCCGTCGCCGGCCGAGACGACGTTGTGGCTGCCGTTGCCGGTCCACTCGAACTGCACTGTCGCGCCGTTATCGACGTGGACTGCCGCCGGACCAAAGCCGTAGGCACCGCCGTTAGCCTGGACACCGACCTCGACTGTCACTGAGTCCTGACCCGTCGCATCAACGGTGCTGCCCGGACCACCGAAGTTCCCGACTGGGTCGAGATACCCCCCATAATCAGGGGCCGTGTCGCCGCTCTCGCCCTCTTCTTGGGCAGCGGCCGGACCGGCGGCGCTGAGGGCCGCCACGCCCGCCGTGGCACCCCCGGCTGTCTGGACGAATTCCCGCCTGTTCATATTCGTTCGGAACTCAGGACTGTGTTTGTATAAACCCACCGGATACCACCCGCAGGGACCGTTACGCACCGAGTTCGTCGGTGTCTTTGCGCTCCTCTACGGGTCGACAGAAGCCCTGATAGATATTCGCCGGGGTCTGGTGGAGGCGAATCCTATCAATCGTTCTGTCGACCCGTATCATCGTCGCGGTCCCCATCGGGCGTGAGCTCGGGGACGAAGTCCGGTCGCTCCCCGTCTTCGAGCCCGATAGCCCGCAACCGGTCGCGGTACTCCTCGGCCCGGAACGTATCGGAGAGTCGCGCGTTCGCAACAGTGAAAAACAGCACCAGCGAGACGCCGATAAAGCCGAGCCCGCCGACAACGAGAAACTCAATGTTCGTTCCCGGCCCACCCAGCCCGAACGCGTCGACGAGTGCGAGCACTGCCCCGGCGAGCATCGCCACGCCTGCGAGCAACTGCACGCCGGCGATGACCTGCAGCATCCGGTTGCCCAGTTCCCCGCCGCCCTCCGGGACAGCCGCTGGTTCTGGCAACGGGTTGTCCGGCACTGATTCGGCCACCTCGTAGCTGTCCATCGAGCAGAGCGCAACCGTCGGCTTCACGTCTCTGAGGACGGTCCCCTCGCCTTCGACTGAGCCGTCGGGGTAGACGATTGCGTACCCCTCGTCGGAGTAGGCGAGCACTCGTGGCGGGTTCTCGCTTCGTTCGATGCACGCGAACACGTCCCGATTCGCCACTCGACTCCGGAGGTCACGCTCGATGCGGTCCAGAAGCTCGCTGCCGGTTATCCACGTCTCATCGTCGAAGGCGACCTCCCACTCCTCTGCAGTCATCTCGGCCATGTCCGCCGGGCCGAAGTCGTCGAAGTCGTACTTCTCCTCTACTTGTTGTCGCAGGGCAGCCATCTCATCGGCTCCGTCGTCCTCGGCGTCACTGTCGGAACCCGGCTCCTCTGGCGCTTTCGCGTCTTCCGAGGACTCGCTCATTGGGGCAATCTACGAGCGGGACACTCCTTAGCGTGACGGTTCCGAACCACGTCCCCACTACCGGCTGCTTGGTGGCCGGCGGCGTGGCACAACCCCTATCCGAAGTACAGCACCCCGCCCCCAGAGGGAAGGTATTCTGTCTGGCAGTCCTGGCAGGTCACCATCCCAAAGCGGTCGAAACACTGCTGTTCGACCTCACAGATGTCACAGGTCGCGAGTTCACCGTAGTAGTATTCACTTCGCTTCGCTGGGGGATTCATGCCGCCTTTGCCAGTTGCTTGCTGATTCACCGATCCGAACATTGTCTGGTCATATGTACCGGCTCATCCGATATAAGTCTATATCTGCACGGTTTTTCAGCCAGAATAGGCCAGGTGTGGCAAGTATTAGGCAAAATATGAACGAACTCGGCATACAGATAGCCGTGTGGCACCACAGAGACGGTGACGGACGTGGAAGCAAGCACTGGACCGTCGTATCCGGCACGTTTTAGCGGAGCCTCTCCTAACGAGGGTCATGGTGTCGGACGCGCTGATAGCCGCCGTCGTGTTCGTGTCGGTGAGTCTCAGTTTCCCTTGCTTCCTGTACGGCGCGTATTACATCATCGAGACCGAGCCGGTCACGTGGGGCGTGCTTATCCACCACCTGAAGTTCGTCAGCACCGGCCTAGTGCTGACGACGGTCCCGATGTTGACGTGGATGGCTCCACGTCTGCCGAACCAACTCGGCGGCCTCTCAGCCGTTCACGCGTATCTCGGCCTCCAGGCGTATGCCCTGTTGCTGTTTGGCGGGACCGGGATCGTCCGTATCTTCCGGGCGAAGCGCCGCCACGACCTCTACAACGAGTATGATCAGGACGTGCTCATGGACGAAATCGGGGGCGAGCGGATGGACCACTGGCGCTCCCGACTCCGTATCGGTGTCTTCGGCTACGTTATCTTCTGGATGCTCGCCTACATCGTCGGGACAGCACGGTTCGTCCTTCGGTATGTCGTCTGAGACGGTCAGTGCTACCAGGATTCGCCCGACGCCAAGTCAACGTCGCTGTCGCCTTTCTCCGAGGGACAGATGTCGGCCAGCACACAGTCCCCACACTCTGCTGTGCGGGCGCCACACACCGCTCGCCCGTGGTCGATGAGAAGGTGTGTTAGCTGTTGCCACTCGCTCTCGGGGAATATATCCAGCAACTCCTGCTCGATGGCTTCGGGGCGCTCTTCCTCAGCTAAGCCCAGCCGTCGCGAGATGCGCTGGACATGTGTGTCAACGACGATCCCCTCGACGATGTCATGGCCGTGCTGGAGCACCACGTTTGCGGTTTTCCGTCCAACCCCGGGGAGGTCGGTCAGATCCGTCATGGTGTCCGGTACCTCACCGTCGTGTTCGGCGACGATTTTTTCCCCGATACCCTTGAGGTAGCCGCCCTTGTTGTTGTGGAACGTGATGCCGTAGATGTCCTCGGCGAGTTGGTCCTCGCTCGCTGCGGCGTAGTCGTCCGGGGTGTCGTATTTTTCGAAGAGCTCCTGAGTCACTTCGTTAACCCGCTCGTCGGTACACTGCGCCGAGAGCACGACCGCAATGAGGAGTTCCAGTCTGTTCGCGTAGTTCAGCGAGATCGTGGAGTCGGGATACTCCTCTTGCAAGCGGTCGACGACTTCCTCGGCCTGTTGTTCGCGACTGTCCAGCGGTGTTCCCATAGCTTCACGACAGGGGGGCCGGGACTTCGGGTTATCGCTTCG
>JAQCNK010000230.1 GCA_028275075.1 Haloarcula sp.
TCCCCCGGACTCGTCTCCAGTGCGAGATACGCAGCCAGGTCCTGCCGTGTCGGCGTCGGCGTGCCATCGAGGCGTCGGATTACGTCACCGCCGTAATCGACTTCCGTCCCCTTCACAAATTTGCTGCCGGTACTTCCCTCCAGTACGCCGTCCGAAGGGGCCTCCGAACGGACCTCGTTGACGTAGACGCCAGCGGCCTGCTCTAGGTCGTTTGCCTCCGCGATGAGCGGCGAGACGTTCGAGAGACCGATCCCCATGTATGGGTGTTCGTAGGACCCGGTGGTGACCAGCGCTGGAATAACCCGCTTGGCTAGCTGTGCGGAGATCGCGAACCCGACATTGTCGCCGCCGCCGGAGTTGATGACGCCCACCACGTCACCGTCGAGATTGACCAGTGGACCGCCACTGTTGCCCGGGTTGACGGCTGCATCGGTTTGGATACCGGCGGCGATCGAGAACCCGTTCTCGCCCCGAAGCGTTCGGTCGACGCCGCTGACGATACCCTCTGAGACGGAACCAGAGAGTCCAAACGGGTTGCCGATAGCGACGACGCGCGTTCCGATGGCTGGAGAAAGCTCGGCCCAAGGCAGCGGATCCGCGGTCGTCGGGACCGAATTGGCGCTGATGACAGCGAGGTCACTGTAGATGTCCGTGCCGGCCACGGTGACTTCGCGCCAGTCGGTGCCGGCGTAGCGGACGTAGACGGTGTCACCGGAGGCGACGACATGCTCGTTAGTGACGATATACCCACCCTGGATAAGGAAACCACTGCCGGAGGCTGGCCGGTCGGCGCCTGAGTAAACCTGAATAGAGACCACAGCGTCGGCCACCGTTTCGTACATGTCAGTGTAGACGCTGCCCTCACTGCGCTCGCGTGTCGGACCGCCAGGTTCAGGGGTCTCAGGCGGTCCAGAATCGGTGCCACTGAGTTGGTCCGAGCTAGTCGCCAGTGACTGGCAGCCTGCCGTCCCGGCGGTAGCAAGGCCGACCGCAGCCAACAACCGACGCCGCGAGAGCCCATCTGAATCCATATCGAATATACGCAAAGCGGTCGAATAAATCCACGGTCACTCAGAAATACGCGCTAATACTGTTATACGGGTCGAGAGAGCGATTGATAGCATTCGCCTCCGCCACCCCGGCGAATATCTATCAGGGCTTCTGTCGACCCGTATAATGGATTCCGGGCTGGTGTAGCCGTTAAGTGGCCGCGTTGAGTAGGTGATGCCGAGCTATGGATCTTACCTGGCACGGCCACTCCACATGGCACGTCACCGTCGACGAGACCGAACTCCTGATCGACCCATTTTTCGGCAACCCGAAGACCGACACCGATCCGGCGGAACTCAATCCGGATTACGTCCTGTTGACCCACGGCCATGCCGACCACATCGGAGACGTTGACCATTTCAAAGCAACGACGGTCGTCGCAACCCCGGAACTCGCCGAGTACTGCGAGGACAACTTCGGTATCGAGGACACTATCGGGATGAATCTGGGAGGGACAGTCGAACTCGACGACGCCTTCGTGACGATGCACCGGGCTGACCA
>JAQCNK010000232.1 GCA_028275075.1 Haloarcula sp.
CCGTAGGTCTGCATCAGCGCGTACTCCACGCCGTTGTGGACCATCTTCACGTAGTGGCCCGAGCCAGCCGGCCCCATGCGATCATGGCCCGCTGGCCCGGTTGCGACGGCGTCGAACACCGGGACCAGTTCGTCGTATGCCCACTGCTCTCCGCCGACCATCAGCGAGAACCCGTGCTCGGCGCCCGCCGGACCACCGGAGGTGCCACAGTCGAGATACGCCGCCGCTGTCGCCGCTGCCCGCCGAGTCGAATCCTCGAAGTGAGAGTTGCCACCGTCGACGATGACATCCTCATGATCGACATGTGGTTCGAGTTCGTCCAGTGCCGCGTCGACGGGATCACCGGCGGGGACCATCAACCAGATTCGCTTCTCGTCCGACAGCGACTCCGCGAGGTCCTGAATCGACGACGCCGGCCGTGCACCGGCGTCAGCGGCGTCGGCGACCGCTTCCTCGTCGATATCGAAGACGACCACGTCGTGGCCCGCCTCCAGTACGCGGTCGACGACGATTCGTCCCATGCGTCCGAGTCCGATGACGCCTAGTTCCATACTCGGGGGTCAGCGACCGTGCAAGTAGGGGTTGCGGTTTGAGCTTTCCCGCTGGGGCGAACGATCGTGTCCCGCTCACATCCGCGAGAAGTTCTCTCCGGGGTACACGTCTCCGGTTTCGACCGCGAATATCTTGAGCGTCGCCAGCCGGTCGAGCCGGGACGCGGCGTCATCTTCGTCGACGCCGAGTTCACTCGCGCGGGTCAGCACGCGCTCGCGGGTTAGCACTGATTCGATGAACCCGTCGTCGTTGACGTGGCTGACGACGAACCCGCCCGGCAACCGCTCGGTGATAGCCGCCACCAGGGCCGCTCTGTCGAGTCGGGCCTCGAACCGATACCGGTGACCGTCCTCCGGTCGGTCGACCGCCGTGACGTTCGCGCCTTCTGCTGTGACCGCCTCGGTCAGCGTCTTGCTGAGGCGGTCGCCGACCGCTGTAGCGACCGATTCCCGTTCGCGAGTCAGTTCTCGTATACGGGTCGACAGAACGATTGATAGAATTCGGCTCGCCAGACCCCGGCGAATATCTATCAGGGCTTCTGTCGACCCGTATATCTCCGCGGAACGGTGTTCGTAGCTGTCGATCTGTTCGTGGAGCGGTTCGTCGTCCACACGCCTTCCCCCGAGGCCGAGGAAATTACGACTTCCGGCGACACGCAGCGGTACCCTTTCGATGCCGGGCAGTTTGTGTCCGGTATGGACGATCGCATACGGGAGCATGCACGCACGCTCGTCGAGTGGAGTGCCCGCATCGAGGCCGGTGACGACGTCGTCGTCGAGGTCGGTGAGGGGGCCCACGATCTGGGCGTCGCCGTCGCGGAGCAACTGGGCGAGAAAGGCGCGAACCTCCTCGCCACCTACCGCTCGTCGGAGCTCCAGCGGGCCTACCTCCGGGCCCACGACAGCGAGTTTACGCCCGACCCCGACTACGAGCGAGCGCTGTACGAGCGAGCCGACAGCGTCCTCATACTGAAGGGGTCGAACAACACCGCCGGGAGCGCCGACGTGCCCGGCGACGTTCGACAGGCTCACTCGAAGGCCCGCCAGCAGATACGCGAGGCCCGCCTCGACACTGACTGGGTCTCGACCCAGCATCCGACGCGGGCGATGGCTCAGCAGGCCGGGATGGCTGCTGCCGAGTACCGGGAGTTCGTCTACGACGCGACGCTTCGCGACTGGGCAGCTCTGGCTGATGAACAGGCCCGGCTCAAGGATATCCTCGACGACGGCGAAACTGTTCGCATCCGCAACGAGGGGACAGACCTCACGCTAGACATTACGGACCGAATCGCCGTCAACTCCGCCGCTAGCGTCGCCTACGACTCCCACAATCTCCCGTCGGGCGAGGTGTTTACGGCCCCCACTGACACCGCCGGCGTCGTCACCTTCGACGTACCGATGACCGTTCAGGGCCAGCGGGTTCGGGAGGTGAAACTAACCTTCAAAGACGGTGTCGTCGTCGATTTCGAAGCCAAACAGGGCGAGGGTGTCATCGAGGGCGTGCTGGAGACCGACGCCGGGTCGCGCCGGCTTGGCGAGTTGGGTATCGGGATGAACCGGGGTGTCGACCGAGTGACGAACAACATCCTCTTCGATGAGAAGATGGGCGGGACCGTCCACCTGGCGCTGGGGAGCGCCTACGACGCCTGTCTGCTGGAAGCTGAGATCGGCACCGACAGCGCAGTTCACGAGGATCTCATCACCACTATGGGCGAGGGGTCCCGGCTGACAGTCGACGGGGAGACGGTACAGGAAGACGGCCAGTTCGTGTGGGAGTGAGTGGGGGCTGTACGTTCCTAATACTGGTGGCTGTAAGTTCGTAAAGATATTCGCCACCCCGGGGTGGCGAATCACTTCAGTTTGTTACAGCCACCAGTATAACTACGACGAGGGGCACCCCGAGGCGATAACACCTATGTAGCGCCACCACGTACCAGTCCCTGTGACAACGGTTTCGTCGGACGGCGCGGAAGGTGCCGCCGACATCCGGATCCGCACGGCCGAACGGGCTGACCTGCTCGAGGTCCATCGCCTCGAGCAGGCAGTGTTCCCCCAGCCCTGGCCGTTCGCAGCACTGGAGAGCTATCTGGAGGAGCCAGGATTTCTCGTCGCCGACACCGACACCAACGACGCCCGTGTGGCCGGCTACATCATCGCCGACGCCGTCCCGAACCACGGGACACCGCTGGGCCACGTCAAGGATCTCGCGGTTCGGGCGGAGTACCGCCGTGAGGGTATCGCAACGACACTCCTGGAACGGGCCCTCTCCGTGCTCGAATCCGTCGACGCAGCCTCGGCCAAACTCGAAGTCCGGGCCGAAAACGAAGGCGCGATGGATCTCTACCGCAGTTTTGATTTCGAACACCAGAAGACGATTCCGAACTACTACAGCAACGGCGAAGATGCCCTCGTAATGGTTCGGTTGCTCTGAACCCCGACCCGATTTATGGCTCCGGGACCTTCGTTCAGTCACAATGGGATACGCCTGTCCAGTGTGTTCGGACCCACAGGCCGACGCCACACACCTCGCGAACCACCTCGCGTTCACCGCGATGACCGGCGGCGATGACCACGAGGCGTGGCTGGAGGAGTTCGCCCCCGAGTGGGGTCAACTGGGCGAGACAGAGCTGGCCGAGCGCGTTGTCAACCACGCCGAACAGCGGGAGTTCCCGCAGGTGTTCGAGGAGAACGGGACGGGCGACCACGACCACACAGCGGACCTGCCATCGGGGGCCGACAGCCACCGCGGCGCGGCGTCGATGAGCGACGACGACGCCGCCGTGCTGGCCGAGGCCCGCGAGTTGACAAAGGCGATGCTCGACGAGCGTGACGACGGTGCGGGAACGGGTGATGAAGAACCCGACGACGGGCCGGCCGAAGACGAAACCCAGTAATCCGGCGAGTGTCTACGATGAGGTATGGAGACCGAGGGGCAGTTCTCGCCACCGACAGTCGCCGCGGCGCGTGACCGCTACGAGTCGCTGGGCTCGACTGCACAGGTCGTCGTCAAGGAGGTCGCCAAGGCGATGGGACTCGACGCTGAGGAGTATCGCGAGCGCGTCACCGGCGAAGTCGTCGAGACGGCTCGGGACGTGCTGTTCGCGGAGTCCCTGTCGGTGACCGTCGGCAGTCGCGCGGCGTTCGACGAGTGGTGCGCCGACACCGACTACGAGGTCGAAGTCATCGGCGCGGACAATGTCGAAAACGTCGTCTGGCACGCCCCCGAGTTCGCGGAGACGGCCGTCGCCGCAACGTACGAGTCCGAACGGGACGCCGCCATCGGCACCCTCCGACGGCAGGCGTTCGGTCGCATCTACCGCGAGGTCGTCTGATGCGACGGGTCACCCGTAACTTCCTGCTGGCGATGGGCATCATCGTCATCGTACTGTTGGCGCTGGGTGCACTGCCGAGTTACCTCCGGAGCGGCGACCCCTACTATATCACAGCGACACCTATCGGCGAGGCCGAGAACGGCACCACGAACGGAAGCGTCGTTGCCGCCAATCTCTCCGAACGGCGCTACCCCTACACAACGGCGGCACTGACCGACGCGACGACAGAGAGCGTGGGCCAGTCGGCACCGTACTACCGTGGACCGATCGGAATCAAGGGCGCCTTTACCCATTCGCCGTTCGACGAGTACGACGCGCTCGTCCAACAGTACGACGCGGCGGTCGACGGGGAGGGGGTTCGCGTACAGCAGGACGGAACCGTTTACCGGCTGGCGGTGACACAGACCCCATGAGCCGCGATCCGACCCACGAGTGGCCAGTCATCGATACCGTTGCCGAGTACGAGACTGGCTGGTACACCGGCGGCTACGACCGCGTGCGCCAGCCCGATGGCTCCGAGAAGAACTACTACTGGGCCGAGTTGCCCGACGCCGTTGTCGTTGTCGCCCGCACCGACGACGAACTGATTTTCGTCGACCAGTATCGCCCCACCATCCGCGAGCAGTGTCTGGAACTCCCCGCCGGTATCGTTGAGGACGGCGAGTCCTACACGACTGCCGGCGCTCGGGAACTCCGCGAAGAGACCGGATTCGAACCCTCGGGCGTCTCCCTGCTGGAGTCGTTCGACTGTGCGACCGGCGTCCTGCGCCATCGCCGGGGCATCGTCTTCGCCGAGGGGTTGACACCCACCGAGCAGAAACTCGACGACAACGAGTTCCTCTCGGTGACAACGGTCCCCATTGCAGATGCCCTTGACGTCGCTCGGCGCGAGCCAGCCAACGACGCCACTATCGAGGGGATTCTGCTTTCTCAGGCGGAAGACCTGCTGTGACCGGGCCAGTGGAGGATAGGACTAGTTATTTCGGGATAGCGCCGACCTCGGTGTGGGTCCAGACCGGGGAAATCCCTACGACGCGCTGACGCCGGTGGGTCTCGCACAGGCCGACGATCCACTGTAGTCCGGTGAGAATTTACTTCCTCACGTGCTACCTTCTGTATGGACGGCGAAATCGGAAACGATGAGATGCACACGCTACTGGACGCCGAGGACGCGACGATAGTCGACATCCGCTCGCCGGCAGCGTTCCGGCGGGGCCACATTCCCGGGAGCGAGAACCTCCCGCTCCCATCGCTGGTTGATAACGTCGAGCGCTTCGAGAACGCCGAACGAGTGGTCACAGTCTGTCCGAAGGGGAAATCCAGTCAGCAGGCCGCCCGGCTCATCGCCTCCTACGAGGGCTTTGACGGCCGTGTCGAGAGCTTCAAACCCGGATTATCGGGCTGGGACGGCGGGTTCGAGGATGGGGTAGCAGGTGACGGCGGCACCGACGCCGGGGCAGGAGACGAGGGGCCGGACGCGCCGTTTTAGCCGCTGCAGGGTTCGATAGTATACGGGTCGATAGAAGCCCTGATAGATATTCGCCGGGGTCTGGCGAGCCGAATTCTAGCAATCGTTCTGTCGATCCGTATAAGACAGCGCTCGGTCCGAAAAAACTGGGCCAGCGCGACGGCCTCATCTAGGGACTCTACGTCGTGACACTCTGTCGGCAGTGTCTCGGTATAACTCACTTTCGAGACCCAGTTGAGCTAGAGTGCAGATTTTCGTTGACACCGATTCTTTAGAGCCGTGGTCAAGATGAAATAATATCACGAGACACACATCCTTACGACGTGGTCTCCGCGGTGAGACGGTTGCGACCATGCGGCTTCGACCAGTCCATTTCGGGCCCGACGGGAACGAATCCAGTCGGGTTGATATCCTCGTGACTCCGGTAGTAGTGGGCCTTCACGTGGTCCATGTTGCAGGTCGCCTGGACACCGGGATGCTGATAGATATCTCGGGCGTAGTCCCAGAGGTTATCGAAGTCCACGAGTCGGCGGACGTTACACTTGAAGTGCGTATGGTAGACTGCGTCGAACCGGTACAGCGTCGGGAAGAGGAACACGTCCGCAATGGTCAGGTCGTCCCCGGCGAGGAACCGTCGTTCCGCTAGCGTATCGTCCCACTGGTCAAGTGCCTCGAAGAGGTCGTCCACGGCTTGCTCGTACTCGGCTTGGGTCGGTGCGAACCCGACTTTGTACACGCCCGAGTTGATGTCCGTGTGAATCGACTCGATGATCGTGTCGATCTCGTCCTGTTTTGTCTCGGGGTACAGGTCGGCGTCACGGGTAGCCTGCGTGTCGAACGCCCGGGCCAGCATACGCGCGATGTCTGCCGACTCGTTGTTGACAATCGTGTCCTGTTCGGTGTCATAGAGGACAGGGACGGTCACGCGCCCGGTATATTCGGGGTCGGCTGCCGTGTAGACCTCCCGGAGGTACTCGAATCCGTTGACCGAGTCGGGCGTACAGTGTTGTTTCGATGGCGTGAACTCCCACCCATCATCGTGTCGTACCGGATCCACGATATCCAGCGAGATGGCGTCTGTAAGTCCCATGAGCCGACGGGTCAGTGCGGCTCGATGAGCCCACGGACAGGCCCGCGAAATATACAAGTGGTATCTGCCCGACTCTGCCGGATACTCCGGTGCTTGTGTTCCCTCCGAGTCGCCGACCCAATCGTCGAATCCTTGCGTGTCATGACCGCGTTCGGGTTCGGTGACCCAGGCTCCGTCAACGAGTTTCCCCATCGTCGTCACCTCCGTGGATCAGCAATGCGCCGTGGGTAACTCTCCATTCCACTCTTGCCGTGGATGGTCTCTCGTACATTACATGTGGACGATCAGACTGTAGCGTATAAAATGTAAGGTATATTATACTAAACCAGGTATAGCGCACTATATTGGGGTTCAGAAATTATGCCTTTCGGCGGTCAAAAGAACAACAGTTAATTTCAGCAACCCGACGCCGTTTTAGCGTTTTACAGTGATTCAGTGATCGAGGTGATATCTGCGTCGTCACCGAGTGTAACCGCGATCGTCCCAGTTGGCGTTGGTGCGTCAACCTGAACACGCCATGGATCCGTCTCCTCGACAGCCACGCAGTCGGCGTCGGTAACGAATGGGAGTTCCCACAGGAACTGGTCGGTCACGTCGATTCCACGCCTCGCGAGACTCCCGACGACTTTGGGACTGCCCAGTAACCGTACGCCGACGGGGATGTAGCTGAAGAAACTGCAGTTCTGACAGCTCACATGGAACACGGCCGGCTGGTCGTCGGCGAAAAAATCCGTATAGCGGTCGTGTCTATCCAGTTCTGTGGGTGAGCGAACGTACTTGACGCTAATGCGACCGGCACAGACGAGACAGATGCCACCAGAGGCCATTTGCCACTTGTATTTCGTCCGTTCGTCGAACGCCTCGATAGCCGCAGCCAGTGTCCGGTCTTGGAACCCACCGGGATCGAACGGGTATTCGATGAGTTTCGTCTCACACTCCGTACACGAAACTGTTGCAAGGTGGTTAGCGTATTCGAACGTCGGTGTCGTCCCACAGTGTGGACACGCCCCGGGGGCGTCGGTCGGGCTGACTGTCGGTGCCGTGTGGAAGACACCACTTTGAATCGCGTCGATCACGCGATGGCCGGCGTACTGGAGGACGTACTGGCCATCGATTTCGGTGACGAAATGATCGGTCAGTTTGCCGAGGTGGTAGGTGAACTTGCCCGAGTCCCGTTCGTCGACCGCCGCCTGTATCTCAGAGAACGGCAAGGCGTAGTCCGGGGCGTTCCAGAGAGCGAACAGGATTTCCAGACGCAACTCGTGGCTAAACAGTTGGAAGGCGTCCTGTGGGTCGATATCGGCCGGGAAGTCGTCGTCCGCTCCGGTCACAGTTGGCCGTTGACGGGCTGGGTAGATAATTCCCCAGTTCAGCGCAGAAATTGGATAGTCGACCTCAATGAACGGTGACACGGACGCTACCGGAGTCGGCGCGACGTCTCGGCTGGGTCGTCTACATCGTCCATCCACTTGACGGCCCACTGACTCACATTATCCAGACGATCAACCAACGTTTGTCCTTTCTCCGAGAGGCCGTAATAAACGGCGATCGGGGCGGCTTCCTCCGTGCGACGCGTAATTAAGCCGGCGTCGGTGAGTACCTCCAGTGCGTCCGAGAGGGTTTTCGACCGCCCACCGGTCGCCCGTTTGAGTTCGTTGAACCGGAGCTCTGAGTTCCTAAGCGCGTACAGTACCTGCAACCGCCACTGGGTACCGACAGTCTCCAGTGTCTGAACCACGGGACACGCGGCGCTGTTTTTCGTGTGAACTTCCTGTTGGCGAGTCTCTGACGTTGCCATAGTTACTCTGCCTCGATCTTGGGTGCTGCCACCTGTTCGGAGTACTGTGCGATACCGGCGTTCTGGACGAGTTCCGTCCCGAGACGGTGCGTTCGATCCCGGAGCGAATCGTCGACGAGTTCACTGTCGACCACCTGCTCATGTGAATTTGGAATCGCCACATCGAGTGGGAGCGTCCACGCGTCGAGCGCTCGCATCGTGGTCCGGAGGTGATCGAGTGCCGCCCGGGGGAACGCCCCGCCCGCGACACCGAGCAACCCAACGGTCGTGTCCTCGAACTCGTCGAACCCGCTGTAGTCGAGGACCGTCTTCAGCGGCGAACTGAACGTACCGTGGTACATCGGGGTGCCGAGGACGACAGCATCCGCCGCTCGGAGCTGGCGGCGCAGTGCCGGGGCGTCTCCGGCGTCTTGCTTGTCGGCGTCGAACGTCGGGAGGTCGTACTCTCGGAGGTCGAGGAGCGTCGTCTGTGCGTTTGCAGTCGCCGCAGCCGTCAGAGTCTCGTTGAGCGCGACCCGCGTCACGCTGTCTTCAGCAAGACTCCCACAGACGGCCACGACGTGGGTGGTTCGTTCCATTGTGGACACTCATATGCACGCTGCAGTCCCACTTATTGTCTCTGTGAACTGACATTCATCTGCGAAGGCCGACCAGTACACGTCAACCACTGCGAGGCCGGTTTTGTCGGTACCGCCGTCCCCAGTACTACTGTGGAGCGGTGAAATTCGTTTCAGTTACCCCAATCTCGGCGTCGTGAGACGACCCCTGGCTTCGTCGCATTGGGAACGAAAGGGACCGATCCAACGGAAGTCGACACCAGAATCAGGAGCCGACCCGAAGAAGCCCAAGCAGCGCGGTCCCGAGCGCGGCACCGCCACTAGCACAGAGCAACGTCGCTTGGTACCCGACAGCACCACCAAGGAAGGTGAACAGGGCCGGGCCAACGGCTTGACTGGCGCCGATAGTCGTCGTCTGCAGACTCATCACACCGCCACGGACGTGGTCCGGGGCCAAGCTACTGAGCGTTGCAAACAACGTCGGCGTGACCAGTCCACTCCCGACACCAAACACGAGTAATGCCACGACCAGCATCGACAGCGACCCCGTAAGGGCGACGCCGAGAAAGCCGACCGAGTACAACGCGAAGCCACTGACGAGGAGCGTCTGCGTCGCCCATCGAGAAGCAAGCCGTCCGTTCTGCGTTGAGACGATACCGGTGACTACCAGCACGGTACTTGTGAGCACACCGACCGTCGCTGGCGTCACGCCGAACCCCTCGCTGAGGTAGAACGGCAGGGCCGTGTAAATCCCGCCGAAAAGGAGTGTGAACGAGACGAACATGACGCCGTACACCACGATTGCTCGTCGGGTTGGAATCGCCCGGAGGGCTTCACGGACGTACCCATCGGCGGTCGCTTTCGAGTCAACCGGTGGATCCTCAAGTGCTACCAGAACGAGACCTGCGACAGGGAGCGTGAGGCCATACAGTAGAAACGGCGCGTTCCAACTCCGAGCTGCCAGATACCCGCCGATAATCGGGTAGACAGCCGTCCCCAGCGAGAGCATTGCCGACGTGACGCCCATGACTGCGTCATGGCGTCGACCGGTGTATCGGTCGCCGACGACAGTCATCGCCAGCGACGAGAGGATACTCCCCGCAGCAAACCCCTGTACGACGCGCAACGTCAACGCGAGGGCGAAGTCGTCGGTGAACGCAATGGCACTTCCAGCGATCCCGAAAACCCCCAGACAGCCCGTCAGAACATAGCGGCGGCTGTACCGATCTGCAAGCGCACCGATGGCCGGTGCCAGCAAAATGCCCGGGAGTGCGTACGCGGTGATGAACAGTCCAGCCCGGGATTGGGAGATACCGAACGCGGCCTGAATCTCCGTGAGAGTGGGACTGATGAGCGGGACATCCATCGGCGTCATCAGCGTGGCCGCGAGGATGGCGACCAGTGCCGGCGACCGCCACGGGACGCCGACCGACTGCTCGCCAGCCGTCGCAGTGGTAGTCGCCGGCATCGCTGGTTAGACCCCGATTCCGAGCGCCAGCGGCCAGGGGGTGGTCGACAGCGCGGCGAAGACCAGCGCACCACCGATGAGGCCGACGTTCTTCAGGAAGTGGATCTGTTCGTTCTGGCGGTCTTGGCCCTCCATGGCCCAGAAGTCGTGCATGACGACCGTGATTGGCAGGAGGAACGCGACGACCCCGAGCGCACCGACAGCCGGATAGACACCAGCTAGAACGGCCAGCGCGCCAGCGACGAGGCCGACACTCCCCAGCGGGACCGTAACTGATGCCATCGGTGCGCCCTTACTTTGGGCGTATCCGACCGCTGAGTCGAGGTCCAGGAGGTTCCCGAAGGCGAGGTATCCGACGACGAGTGCGAACAGTGCCCGCCCGAGGAGAAACGCCACACCGGCGACAGT
>JAQCNK010000244.1 GCA_028275075.1 Haloarcula sp.
AGTTCTCCCGGCGCTCTCCGCGAAGCTCTAGAGTTCGACGCTGCCCGGGATAAGACTGCGCTGGCGAAGGAGATCCCCGTCTTCGTCGTACACGAGTAACGTCTCTTTCTCGTAGACGAGTGGTTTCCCGCCGCTGTCAGTCAGACGCACCTCGTACGTTCCATCTCCGTCGCGTCGCTGGGCTGTCGAGACCAGCGCGTCAAGCGGCTCGATAGCCGCAGCCGCCTCGAATATGAATTCCCCGGTCATTCGGTCGGTCAACGAGAGGACACCGCCTTCTGACTCGGTCTGGTGGCGGAACGCGACATCGACCTCGCTCGAATCCAGCGTCGACTCCGCTGTCTCGGTGAGACGGTCCCGCAAGTCGCCCGACGGGCCCGTGTAGTCGATGGCTATCGTCGGCATGCCGTCGTCGTCCGGTTCCGGCCGGATGTCGATGGTGAAGTAGTCGCGCCTCATTCGGATACAGGGAATTAGACCGCCGTGCCAAAGAACGTATCGGCCTTGTCACTACCGAAACCGGTGTCTGTGGCTGCCAGGTCACGTTTCCCTTCCGGGAGCATGGGGTTCGCAGCTTCCGTACAGCACGTACGCTATACGGGTCGACGAGTTGGCGAGCGAATTTAAGTAGCTGGCAACCAAACGGATTCTACATCCACTATCCCGCTCTCTTTACCGATGTCTAATCCTGAGACACCCGACCCAGGCGACACCGTCCGGAATCCACTCGACAAGATACAGGCGTGGCTCTCCCGGACCGCAACAATCCTGTCGGAGACAGCAGTACCCAAGTCGAACTACGACCCGGTTCGTCACGGCGCACTGAGTCGCTTTTCGGGGCTGGACGGCTGGGAGGAAATCGAACGCTACTGGCTCAATGCTCCGTTTGCTTTCGTCTCTATCAACCGTGACCCAGAAACCGATGAGAAACGGTACCAGGTGATCGAGCCATCGCTCACCGACTTCGAGTCCGAACTACTGGATCGACTGTACGAGGAGATCCGCGGCCCGCTCATCTACCGCGATGGGGTTGACACCGATCCCGAACGAGCGCTGCGGGAGGAGCTACACGACCGGCTCGAAGAGTACGGTGTCGCCATCGATGTCGAGACGTTTTACAGGCTCTTCTACTATCTCTACCGGTCGTTCCTGGGCTACGGCCGTATCGACCCGCTGATGCACGACCCCGCTATCGAGGATATCTCCTGTGACGGGCCGGACCTTCCCATCTTCGTCTACCACGACGAACACACGGACGTAGAGACGAATGTCGTCTACGGCGAGACGGAACTCAACAACTTCGTCATCCAGCTCGCCCAGCGGTCCGGTCGACACGTCTCGGTTTCCGATCCTGTCGTCTCGGCGACGCTCCCTGACGGCTCGCGTATCGAGCTGGCACTGGGCGAAGAGGTCACACCTCGTGGGTCTGCATTTACGATCCGGAAGTACGCCGAGGAACCGTTGACCCCTATCGACCTGCTGAACTTCGGCACGTTCTCGCTTGAGATGCTCGGATATCTCTGGCTGGCCATCGAGTCAAATAAGTCGCTTATTTTCGCAGGCGGGACCGCGGCCGGCAAGACGACATCGATGAACGCGCTTGCGATGTTCATTCCGCCCCGCTCAAAGGTGTTGACCATAGAGGACACTCGCGAGCTGTCACTGTACCACGACAACTGGCTCTCATCGGTGACACGTGAACGACTGGACGACTCCGATATTACGATGTACGACCTGCTTCGTTCTGCGCTCCGTCACCGCCCAGAGTATATCATCGTCGGTGAAGTCCGTGGCGAGGAGGCAATCACACTGTTCCAGGCGATGAACACCGGCCACACGACGTTCTCGACGATGCACGCCGACTCGGTCCAGACGGTGATCAACCGACTGGAGAACGAACCGATAAACGTCCCGCGACCGATGGTTCAGAGCCTCGATATCCTCTGTGTGCAGGTGCTCGCCCGCGCCGACGATGAGCGGGTCCGCCGGGCGAAAACACTCGCCGAAATAGAGGGTGTCGACCAGCGGACCGGTGAGCTGGACTACTCGACGACCTACGCTTGGCAGGCCACAGGCGACCGGTTCACGGAGCGCAACAGCGAACTGACCGACGAGATACGTGAGGAACGCGGGTGGAGCCAGTCGGAACTGCTTACTGAAATAAACGATCGCAAACGCTTCCTCACCTATCTCCAAGAGCGCGACATAACCGACTATCGGCGCTTCACCGCGATGATCAACAAGTACTACACGGACAAAGCGCAGGTCATGGAGCGTATCAGCTCCGCCGAGACGGTGTAAGATGGCGCTGAACCCGCTGGGGCTGGCGCCGCTGGCCGCCATCGTCGCCGTGCTTGCGGTGGTTGTTCTGGCCACCGTCAGCGAGCCCGCTGATCGCCGGCTGACGCGTCTCGCACGACGGCTGTTCGGTCGGTACGTCCGTCCGTCCCAGATGCGTGAGCGACGGCTCGAAGCCGCCTACATCGGAGAGCCCTACCGGACCTACGCCTCCCGGACGTTCCTTTACACTGCGCTGGCCGGCGTCGGCGGTGCCATCAGCGGTGTCTACGCCGTCGGCCTGGTGCTGCTGATGGTCCCCGCGATAATCGAACTGCTCATGGGGCTCCCGCGAACGATGGTCAACGCACTGGGGATCAGCGGATTCGAACTCGTCCTTTCCTCGACACAGACGCTGATCGTTCTCATCGTGAGTGGTGTCGTTTTCGGTGGGATCACTGCCGGGCTGACCTATCTGTTGCGTTGGGAGAACCCCCGGAACAAAGCAGCGGTCCGGCGGCGCAACATCGACGCTGGGATGGCCCGCACTATCGCGTTCATGTACGCCCTGTCGCGTGGCGGGATGTCGTTTCCGGACGTGATGACCGTCCTGGCGAGAAACGAGGAGATATACGGCGAAAACGCCCGAGAGTTCGGCGTCGCGGTCCGCGAGATGGACCTGTTCGGCCAAGACATGATTTCGGCGATCAAACGGATGAACCAGCGGACACCGAGCGAGCGGTTCAAGACGTTCTCGGAAAACCTCTCCAGCGTCCTACAGAGCGGCCAATCGGTCTCGTCGTTCCTACACAACCAGTACGAGCGCCACCAGGAGGAGGCCGCGGAGCGACAGGCAGATCTGCTGGAGTCGCTGGCGACTATCGCAGAGGCCTACGTCACGATATTCGTCGCCGGGGTGCTCTTTCTCACCACGATCTTGATGGTGTTCGGAGTGACGACAACGGAGACGCTCCCGATTCTGCAAATGCTGGGCTATCTCGCGATTCCGCTTGCGAACGTCGGGTTCATGGTGTATCTCGACCAACAGCTCTCCGCGCTGGGGATCGGCGACACTGGGACGACCAGGGCGCTGGAACGCGTCCAGACGGCTACGCATGGGCGTCCGTCGGACGCCGACGACGCGACCGGCGTACCGGACGGTGGCACGGTCGACGGGGGGAACCGCAACTGGGCGCGCCTCCGGCTTCATGACCGGTTCGGGACGCTGCAGTCGACGCTTCGCTCGCCCGTCCGTGCCATCGTTTGGAACCCTACACATGTGCTGTATATCGCCATCCCGGTCGCGCTCCTGTTGTTTGTGCTCCGCGTTCCGGCAGCGCTACAGACGTCCTCGGTCAACATCTGGATACTGGACGACCTTGTCATCCAGTCCTCGCTGGTGGTGCTGGGCGCTTTCGCCATTGCCCGGACGCTACACAGTCGCCGGGTCAGCCGCATCGAGGCAGCGACCCCGGAACTCCTAGAGCGGCTCGCGAGTCTCAACGAGGCCGGGATGACGATGGTCACGAGCTTCCGTAAAGTGCGCGGCAGCGACGTGGGCGTGCTCACCCCGGAAGTTGAGCGCATCTGGAGCGACATCAGTATGGGGGCCAACGTCAACGACGCGCTCGTCCGCTTCGGCCGTCGCGTTCGCACCACTGCTATCTCACGCGTCGTGACGTTGCTGACAAAGGCGATGCACGCATCCGGCGAACTGGGACCGGTATTGCGAATCGCAGCCACGCAGGCCCGCGCGGATCACCGCCTGCGAAGCCGCCGTCGCCAGCAGATGCTGACGTATCTGGTGGCAATCTACATCTCGTTTTTCGTCTTTCTGGTCACCATTGTCGCCGTACAGGAGGTGCTCGTCTCCGCACTGCCCTCGTCTGTCCCGACGCCGTCGAACGCGAACAGCCTCGGTGCCAACATCGACCAGCTCACCCGCCTCGGCCAAGTTAATAAGGCCGCCTACACGCTGGTGTTTTCCCATATCGCGCTCGCGCAGGCCGTCTTGACTGGCTTCGTCGGAGGGCAACTCGGCGAGGGAAGCCTGAAAGACGGAGCCAAACACGCTGCGATCCTGCTTGGCATCGCCTACGTGGCCTTTCTCTTGGTCTCCTCTCCAGTGGCCTCGATGACCGTTCAGAATCCGTCCGTCGAAGGCGGGACACTTACCGTTGATTCGGCCTCGATGTCAGCCGGTGGGTTCGTCGCGGTTCACGCGCGGGAGGTCGATGGAACCGTCCTGGGCACGTCGGAGTATCTCGAACCCGGGTCACACGGCGATGTCCGTATCAGACTCGACAAACAGCCGTCTGCCGACCGGCCGCTCGTGCTGGTCGCCCATCAGGACACTAACGAGAACACGCAGTTAGACTACGACTTCGAGAATCCAGGCGAGACCGACCAGCCCTACCCGGCCCCAGGGCAGAGTAAGTTCGTCTCAATAACGATTGATCTCTCCGAAGAGGGGAACTGAGACGGTCGGTTGTAACGATTTACCGGGCCGGGTCCGGAAAATCCCGGCAATGGCTTACAACGAGGGCATGGTTGCTCTCGCGGAGCGAGAGGCTCGACGACCGTCCCCAAGACCGATAGTCGTAACTCGGCGCTGGCACATCTCCCGTGTATGACTGTCCGACACGACGGTATCACCGCTGAGTGGCTTGGGTACGCGACGCTCCGTCTGGAAAGTGAGGATACAGTCATCTATCTCGACCCCGGCCGGTACGGTGTGCTCACCGACGAGTGGACGCCAGACACGCCGGGAGTCGGCCACCCGCCAGCCCGCGACTACGCACCCGGTGACGGTGACATCGTCTGTATCACCCACGTTCACCACTACGACCCAGACGGTATCCGCCGGGTGGCGAGCGCGGACGCCACGGTCGTCGCGTTTGCGGGTATCAACGTCCACGCGACCGACCGAGACCTCGACCGACTGGCCGACCTCGACTACGACATTCGCACGGTTTCGATGGCGGATAGCCTGCTCGTCGATGACGTGCCGATCTGGACGACTGCGGCGTACAACCGCGAGGACGGCCCGAACCTTCGCGCCGACGGTAGCCCAATTCACCCAGAGGGTATCGGCTGTGGCTTCCTCCTCGCGCTCAACGACACCAGGGTGTTCTGGCCCGGCGACACCGACGTGCTGGAGGGCCATTCGGCAGTTGACGTGTCGCTGTTCTGTCCCTCTATCGCGAGCAGTTTCACGATGGACCGCCACGATGCCGCCGATCTCGCCGAGGCGATGGACCCCGATCTCGTGCTCCCGATCCACTACAACACGTTCGAAGCGCTGGAAGCTGATTCCGGCGCGTTCGCAGAGGATGTAGCCAAACGCGGTGTCCCGGTCGTACTGGACGAGCGCTAAGTAGCGTCAGCTAACGAATCGAACTCGCTCCAACACTCACAATCAAGATCATCAATAGATGACACCTCATCGGGAAACGAGGAGACGGGCATCCCGTCGTCGAACTCCCCGCAGTCCTCGCGGTGTAGCGAGAAATCGTCACTCGACATGACTGGCATATACCCCAATATGGGAAAGTAAGATAAAACGCATTCGGAGACGCGTAAGTTGACCGTCAGATGACGCCCATCTCGGTGAGCCGTTCAGGCAGATACGTATCTGTCACGAAATCCAGCCCGCGCGAGGCCAACGCCTGCTGCTCGGCCTTCTTTTCGATGTCGAGCTGTAGCTCTATCTGTTCGCGCCAGAAGTCGGTCTGGAAGCGGGGGTCCTCCAGTTCGGATTCGAGCGCGTTGCTGTCCGAGTCCGATAGCGGGTCCGTCGGGAGATCGTACTCAACGATGTCAGCAGGCCGGATGCCGACGAACTGCGCCTCCGGCGTCGCCAGATACTCCGAGAGGTGGGCCGACTTGATCGAGCCGTATGCCACGGATCCGTAGATGCGGTATGACCATGGGTCGCCGTCAGTGAACACGACGACCGGCAGATCGAGTTCGTCGTGCAGCCGCTTGGTGATGCGGCGGGTTGCCCGCGCCGGTTGGCCCTTGAGGTGCACGACGATGACATTGTACTCCTCGTCGAAGCCGTTCTCGACGAGCCGGTCGCGCATCCCACCGGTCTCCACACAGAGGACAAAGTCAGCGTCGTTGTCCAGGAACTCGATAGTGTCGGGGTTGTTCGGTATCTGGTACCCGCCCTCCCCCACGTCTTTCTGGCAGTGGATCTCGCGTTCGCCCCGTCGAGTCTGTTCACGGAGCTGCAGCGGCCCCATCAGCGTCGCACCGGACTCCTCCGGGCGCATATGGAAGTCCTCACGGGTGACGTTCGAGACGATCTCCAGGTCTTCAATGAGGTCGTTTGACTCGTCCTGGCTACTGAACTGGGCCGCCTCCAGATCCCACGACTCAGAGAGATAGTAGAGTTCACGCAGTGTCGACGACCTGTCCTCTTCGAGCTGCCGTGCGAGGAAGTCGATAGCGTACGTCGCTTTCAGTAGCTTCTCCGCACCGGAGACGGTCTTTGCCGACCGCGTCGATTTGCGGTCGCCGTACACCCAGACGTCCATCTCCTCGTCATACTCGATGTTCGATTTCGTTCGCGTCGGGAGCGACATCGTCGGCACGTCGCCATCGGCAAACTGTTCGTAGAACTCCGCCGCGAGGTCGATGAGCTTCTCGCGGGCAACCTCATCCTGTGTTTTGGTTTCTGAACTCATTGTTAGGCGTCAACCGTCAGCTTCTCGTCTTCGATACCGTCGACCGAGACGGTGAACTCGGCCTCGTCGTCGACGCTATACTCCAGTGTTTCTGTCTCTCCGGACGCCACCGTCGGCGACCACTTTACGAACCACTCGCCGTCCATCTCGACGACCTGCGCGCCGTTGGTGTCCCCTGGTTCAGCGCTCACAATATCGGTCACATCGAGGTCGGCGTTGGTGTCGTCGTTGTTCTCGACGATGAGTCTGACAGTCCCGTCCTCGACCTCGCGCTCGACTAGGACATTGTTCATGATGCGAGCGAGCGAGTCGTCGATGTTCAGCGACTCGTTCCCGGTCACTTCGGTGAGCTTCTCGGCCATCTCCGGGAGGATCGTCCCCAGCTTGTCCTGTTTCTCCCGGCGCTGTTGCATCGACTGGCGCTTGTTGAGGTAACTCTTGAGTTCGCGGGCGGCCTCCCGGACAGCGAGTTCGATCTCGTCTTCCATCTCAGGGACGTTCGCGACGGCGTCCTTGGACTCGCTGGTGAACGGGACGTTCGTCGAGGCGACATGGATCATGATGACGGCCGGGCCGTTCGGGATGCCAGAGCCGCCGGGCTGGTCCAGGTTGTAGTTGCGCCAATTGATGGATTTGACCACGTCCGTCGTGGCACAGGCCCCGCGCTGGTAGACCAGCGGGACACGGTTGGCAAAGCGGCGGACTTCGACGCTTCCCTCGGCGGGAAGGTCGCCGCCGTAAGCGATACCCGCCTCAACGATGAACGGATCACCACCGTGGACCGCCGCATCGCGGGTCGAGGCGGCGTAGAAATCGGCATCATACTCCTTTCGAAGGCCGGACTCGATCAGCTCCGCGGTAATCGGCGCCAGACAGTCCGTCGGGGGCGCGATGATGTCAGTCGCTCGCATCGCGGTCAGGAGCTGGCTGGCCGTGTCTCGGTCACCCGCCACTTCGGTGACGTTGGGCGGGTCGTCGGGGACCTGACCGGCGGTATCCCACAGCTCATCGACGATATTCTCTCTGGCGGTCTCGCCGAAGGTCACGTCGTCCTGTTCCTCGGTCATGTCTGCGGCGCGGTCCACGTACGCGCGGACCTCCGCACGCGTCAGGCGGTGACGATGCTCGCCGTCGTCGTCAGTCGGGCTGGCGAACTTCTCGGCCAGCCGTGTGGCAAGCCCCTCGACGGCTGCGTCATCCTTCCGAACGGTCGTCGCGGCGTCGACGAGTTCATAGAGGTCGCTGGTTCGCTCAGCCGTGACCGCGGCCCAGGCGGCTGCGACCGCGTTCTCGCGGACCGCGGTGCCGAAGGTCTTGTTGTGGTCGGTCTCGGCCTCGTCTGCGGCCGCATCGACGAGTTCGACGATGTCATGGTGAGCGACTCGACCGGCCTCCTCGATAGCGTCGGTGACCGTCGCCGCAAATTCGGCGGTAGCGGTCGCGCCCTTGTTGGCGACCGCGTCCTCAATGGCCGCTTTGATGTCGGCCTCCTCGTGGCTGGCCGGCGGCGACCACGCCATCCCGCGACCGAGGTGTCGGTCGTTGAAGTTCGCGATGACGCTGTCGGAGGTCTTCTGACCGACGCGGGTAAACTCCTCCTGTAGGAACCCAGAGATAGAGTATGAGTCGGTGGCTTCCAACATCTTCAGCAGCGTCCCCAGTTCGACCCCGTGTGGGTGGGGGCGTATCTCCTCGGTCTCTGCCGGGAGGTCCGCACCCTCGGCACGTTCGAATTTCAGTGACTCGTCGAGCCCCGGTTCCATGAACTCGATCCGGGCGTGTGGATTGACGACTGCCGTGTCCTGGATGTAGTCCTGCAAACTCGACCGGGCACGCATGTTAGCCTCCATCTCCAGTTCGATGCGGGTACCGTGGGGCCGTTCCCAGGACGTATTCTCGTCGACGCTAATCTCGGGCTCGTTGGTGTCGGTGTCGATAATGAGTTCGAAGTACTGGGCCTGGGCCTGTCCTTTTGGTCGGGAAGTGATTTTCGCTGGCTTGCCGGAGGTGAGCTGTGAGTAGAGGACGGCTGCGGAGATGCCGATACCCTGCTGGCCGCGATTTTGCTCTCGGGCGTGGAACCGTGACCCGTACAGCAACTTTCCGAAGATCTTGGGCAGTTGCTCTTTCGTGATGCCGGGGCCGTTGTCCTCGACAATGAGGCGGTAGTAGTCGCCGGCCTCCTGTATCTCGATGTAGATGTCCGGTAGGATACCCGCCTCCTCGCAAGCGTCGAACGCGTTGTCCACGGCCTCTTTGACCGCGGTGACCAACGCCCGTGCCCCCGAATCGAAGCCGAGCATATGTTTGTTCTTCTCGAAGAACTCGGCGATGGAGATGGCACGCTGAGACCGGGCAAGCTCCTCAGCAATGCCTTCCTCCTCGCCGAGTTGCGACTGAAACGAGGTCATGTCGTAGCGTAGGTACCGTCGTCGGGGTTAAAAGGTAATCGCCACCAAGGTGAAAGTGAACGAAAGTCGAACCTGGTTGC
>JAQCNK010000337.1 GCA_028275075.1 Haloarcula sp.
TTCGCGCCCGACAAGTGGATCCATGCCGGTAGTTACGCGGCGCTCACCGCGCTCCTTCTCCGGGGCCACGGCCGTCGAGAACTCGCCACCATTGCCCTGCTGGTCGCCCTCGCCGTCGGCTACGGCGGCAGTATCGAACTGCTGCAGGGACTGGTCGCGTCTCGGTCGCTCAGCGTGGCCGATATGGTGGCAAACACTGCGGGGGCAGTGCTCTCGGGGCTCGTCTGGCTGACGGTGACAACGCGAGCGGACGCACATCCGGACGACCGAACGTAGAGGCTTTACGCGCCCGTCGGCAATGACGGCGTAATGAGCAAGCCCAGTCCCGATGTCTACGAGCAGGGCAAGGGCATGGACGCCCACAACGCCGTGATGCGCGAGGTCCGGTCGCAAAACGACGCAACTTACGATCCCCGCGAGCCGACCCGTGTCTGGCTCGACGAGGACAACACTCCCGACGGCGTCTACCAGTCCCTGACGATAATCCTCAACACCGGCGGCTGCCGGTGGGCCCGTGCGGGCGGTTGTACAATGTGTGGATACGTCGCCGAATCCGTCGAGGGCGGGACCGTCGCCCACGAGGACCTCATGGCCCAGATACAGCACTGTCTGGACCACGAGGCTGAGAACGCGGACGATCCGTCGGGGCTCATCAAAATATACACCTCAGGGAGCTTCCTTGACGAGCGGGAGGTCCCCGCCGAGACTAGACAGGCAATCGCCGACACGTTCGCCGACCGTGACCGCATCGTCGTCGAGTCCCTGCCAGATTTCGTCGAAGCGGAGCGGGTCCGGGAGTTCGTGGACGCCGGCCTCGAAACAGATGTCGCCGTCGGGCTGGAGACCGCCACGGACAGGGTGCGCCACGACTGTGTGAACAAGTACTTTGATTTCGCCGACTTCGAGGACGCCTGCGTCGCGGCCCAAGACGCCGGTGCGGGGATCAAAGCCTACCTGCTGATGAAGCCGCCGTTCCTCACCGAATCGGAAACCGTCGCGGACATGAAATCGTCCGTGCGGCGATGCGCCGCCGTCGACGGCTGTCACACCGTCTCGATGAACCCCTGTAACGTCCAGCGCTACACGATGGTCGAAGAACTCTACCACGACGGGGGGTACCGCCCACCGTGGCTCTGGTCGGTCGCCGAGGTGCTGGAAGCCACTGCCGAGGAAGACGTTATCGTCGTTTCGGACCCCGTCGGCCACGGCTCGGATAGAGGGCCCCACAACTGCGGGGAGTGTGACGACCGCGTCCAGCGTGCGATCAAGGACTTCGACCTGCGCCAGGATCCGAGCGTCTTCGAGCAAGTGAGTTGCGAGTGCGAGGCGACCTACGACGCTGTGCTGGAACGGGAACACAGCTACTCGATGCCGCTGGCGCGATAGTCGCGATGTCCAGCACGACCGACGCCCGCTGGCTGGCGCCGCTCGCCGGCGTCGGGCTCGCTGCCACGGCCGCGGTGTACGTCGGACTCGGCGATATGGGAAGCGAACCCGAACCGTAGTCGACGGACGCGGCTCCCGGCGCTCACAGCGAGTCTGCCGGCTCGTGTTTCTCCTGCATCCGAGCTACCTCCGTCGCGTAGCGCTTCTGGGTTTCCGTGTCGTCGACATTTCCCAAGTTGTCCGGGTCCACGGCCAGAGAGACCGGTGTCTCGCGATGGTCCCCAGTGAAGGAGGTCAGCGCACGCTCTTTGCGGAAGTCCCGCCGACCGCCCGGGGTCGCGTAGGTGAGGATAATTAGGTTCTGCTCGTCGTCGCCGTAGGTCCGTTCGACGAGCCAGACGCGGACGGACTCCTCGGTGACCGCTGTCTCGTCACTGTCCATACTTCCTATAAGCACTCGAACGGAAAGAGTGTGATGACAGTTCTCACTCCCTGGGACGACCAGTTTCACTTTCACTCCGGTAGGATGGCGTTTTTATTACCTGCCATCGTATTCGTGTTCAGGGGCAGCGGATCATGTCACACGCTCCACTGGCCCCATTCTCCCTACTTCAGTTTGTTACAGCCACCAGTATCAGTCAGCGAATCCCGACAGCACCGGCTGCCCGTCGGTACGGCCCAGATCGTCCAGCGACGCCCGCTCGGGGTGGGGCATCATGACGGCGACGTGATCGGACTCGCCGGTGACGCCGGCGACGGCGTGTTTCGAGCCGTTGGGATTGGCTTCCGGTGAGACCTCACCCTCGGCGTCGCAGTACTTGAAGAGGATCCGCCCCTCGGCTTCGAGTTCGTCGAGGCGGTCGTCGGTGATCTCGTAGCGGCCCTCCCCGTGGGCGATGGGGAGTTCGATGACCTCGCCCGTGTCGTACTGGCTGGTCCAGGGCGTGTCGGCGTTCTCGACGCGGAGGTGAACGTGTTCACACTGGAAGCGGGCGCTCTCGTTGGTGGTGAAAGCGCCGGGTGTGAGCGACGACTCACAGCCGATCTGGGCGCCGTTGCAGACGCCAAGCACCGGGGTACCGTCGGCGGCGGCCTCGCGGACCTCACTCATGATGGGCGAGCGAGCGGCCATCGCACCGGCACGGAGATAGTCGCCGTAGGAGAACCCACCGGGGAGCATGATGCCGGTCACGTCTTCGGGCAGCCCGTCTTCGTGCCACACGAGTTCGGCCCCAAACCCCATCGATCCGAGCGCCTGGACGGAGTCGCGGTCGCAGTTCGAACCGCCGAATTGTATGACAGCGATAGTCATTCCCGCTCAGTTACCTCCACGTCGTAGTCGTGGATGGTCGGGTTCGCAAGCAGGCGTTCGGCCATCTCCTCTGCGCGGTCGGCCGCGGCGTCTGCGTCCTCAGCGTCGAGGTCTAGCTCGAACACGTCGGCACCACGCAGGTCGTCCAGTTCGAAGCCGAGGCGTTCGAGCGAGCGCTGCGTGGTCTCGGCCTCGGGGTCGAGCACCCCGTGTTTCAGCCGGACCGTAACGGTCACTGTAAAAGCGGTCATTACTGAGCACCGGGCGGGCGGCGGAGAAAACGCTTGTGTTATTCCAGCGCTGGCACGCTCGTCCACTCGCTGGGTTGGTCGGACAGCCCTTTGACGCGCAGCTCGACGACGCCGTCGACCTCTCTGACATCGATGCGGGCGTCGAAGGGTTGGGCGATGCTGCTGACCACCCGGTCGTCATGGGCCGACGGATCGATGGCACAGACGCCCAGTCCGTCGGCCGTCCGGATCCGAGATGTGACCGTGTTGACGAACCGGAAGACGGGCCGGACCTCCTCGCTGTACATCAGCAGCGGCGTCAGCGTGTAGAGGCCCGTCCGAACGCAGTCGTAGCCGCGTGCGTACACCTGTTCGTACTGGCCGGAGTACTCGATACCGATGCCGGTCAGATCCGCGGGCGAGCTAACCGACGTGACGAACTCACCGAGATCGTCTTCGCGCTCTTGCGTACAGCTCACGATCCGGACCCGATTGTGGTCGATTCGACCGCCGACATCGTTGAACGCATTGATCACTTTCCGGGCGCTGGTGTCGGCGGTGATGATGACCACGCCGTCCTCGCCAAGCAGGAGCCGAAGTAGCAGCTCTCTCGTCCCTCCCAGCG
>JAQCNK010000253.1 GCA_028275075.1 Haloarcula sp.
CCGTACGCTTCTTCGAGCCCCGAGATGAATCTGAACGGATCGTTCGCGTAGGTCCGACTGCTCCCGAACAGCGGTTCGCCTTTCGGTCCGGGTGGTGTTTCCGCCATTGGCGCGGCTTAGGACCGGCCACTCTTGAATTGCGTGCCAACTCTACAATTATAGGCCGTCGCTAACGGCTGCTGCGGGGGCGATCCCGACACGGTTACAACCACCGCGACGGATCGAGATTCCAGTCCGTATTCTCGCTAGCCCAAACCCCAACCAGGCCGCCGACAGCGCTCAGCCCGACGGTGTATGCGAGGAAGAAGGCGAAGACGAGCGCGAGAAAGAGCCGGTAGCCCGGCGCCGACGGTGGGATACCGACCCCCAGCAGGCCGGCGATAAACAGCGTCGGGACAAACAGCACCAGCAGCGGCACCATGGCACCGACACCCGCTAGTGTCCCCAGCCATAGGCCACTGGAGTACCCCCCGTTGTGGCGGCTGGCCGCGACGGCTCCGCCTACCAGGGAGGAAAACGGGAACACCGAGAGGACGAGTGTTACTAGTGCGCCCCAGCCCGCGTCAACGAGCGTCTCACGCATCGTATCTTGATATATCGCGGGGCCGCTGTATATAAGCCGCCCACTCAGATGTCCAGTTCGTACTTGGCGTAGTTACCGATCCAGCCGCCGACAGCGCTCAGCCCGACGGTGTAGAGGGCGCTGATGACCGCCGCGACAATGAAAAAGAGGATTCCGGCGGCACCGAACACCCCTGGCGCACCCGAACCCAGGTAGAAGACACCGAAACCGAGGATGAAGAGGCCAAAGAAGACTGCGCCGGCAAGCAGGCTCAGCATCCCTGAGATGGCACCCACTCGCAGCCCCTCCGAGCGGCTGCCACCTTGGAGGTAGCCAGCGACGGCCCCGCCGAGGGCGGGTGAGAGCGGGATGAAACTCAGGACGATGCTCGCTACGACGCCAATAACTGCGTTTAACAGCGTATCGTGTTCTCCCATAGCCGTCGGCTACAGCGCGTAGCTACCTATGCGTTAGGGACACTCTGATTGCGATAGTACCGTCACTTGGGGCCACGCGGTAGATGACCGGCAGAGTGGCATCGCCACTCGCGGTGTGATCGAACGCCGCAGAAAACGGCCTGCGATCAGAGTTCGGATTCGAAGTCGTCGAGCCCGTACGCGGGCTCGGCGCCGCGGCGGTCGAGCGTCTCGTTGGCCAGCAGCCAGTAGACGACCGACAGCGCCTTTCGCCCCTTGTTGTTGGTCGGGACGACCAGATCCACGTTCGACGTGGTGTTGTTGGAGTCACACATCGCGATGACCGGGATGCCGACCGTAATGGCCTCCTTGACGGCCTGGGCGTCACCGATGGGGTCGGTAACGACCACGACATCCGGCTCGATGTAGCCGTCGTAGTCCGGGTTCGTCAGCGTGCCGGGGATGAAGCGACCCGTACGGGCACGGGCGCCGACGGCGTCAGCGAACGTCTCGGCCGGGAACCGGCCGTACTGGCGCGAGGAAGCCACGAGGATCTGCTCGGGCTTGTAGTT
>JAQCNK010000265.1 GCA_028275075.1 Haloarcula sp.
AAGACGAACTCCATGAAGTTACTCAACAGAGCAGCCACCAGCGCGAGCAAGACGAACAGGCCGGCGATGACTAACAGCTCCGTTCCGAGCTCCGCTAGCAACGCATCGGGGTTCGTCGGGACTGCACCCTCGGTCATGAGCGGACTGGAGCCGCTGGGGGTTGGTTGGCCGGAGTCGCCAAAGTTACCGATGTTCTGGAGCCCGTTGAACCCGCCGCCACCGCCGCCGATAAAGAGGACGATAACTGCCAGCCTGAGCCAGGTCCGGGCGGCGAAGGGTAACAGGAGCGACTTCGTTGCGTCTATCGCGTCGCCGATATCGTCTATCGCGTGGAGGGACATCACCGTTACTGCACAGCGACCGCGTGTAAAATTTTCGTACTATCGGTCCCGGACCGAATCGACCTGCATGAGCGGATAGCCGTCTTCCATCGCCATGCTCGTCTCAACGACACAGCCCTCGTAGTCGATAGTCATCGAAACGTCCAAGAATCGACCGGTGAGCTCGGTGTAGTCGGCTCCCGCCGCTGCGATGGCCTCGCGCAGCGGCGCCTCGCGGATGGATACCGTCACCGACTCGCAGTGGGGCTGGTTCTCGATCGATTCTTCGATGGCTCGCGCCAACGAGCCAGCGCTGTCGGGGCTTACGGGCGTACCGGCGAACTGGTGGTAGAGCGAGCCGAACTTGATACCAGCCTCAAAACACGCGACCTGCGGAGACGTGGGCGCCATATCGAGGATATGAGCGGTCCTGGGCCAAGAAAGTCGCGCTCTCGGTCCCGGTACCCCGGCCCACACGAGATATACCCGAACCGCAAGCTACCTATTGTGTCATGACTATCCACCCAATACGAATGGACGACCCGGTTCTACTCACAGGTGCGGGTGGCGCGGTCGGGGAGGCCATCCTCGAGGGCCTCGAAGAGGACTATTACTGGAAACTGCTGTTCCACAATCCGCCGGCAGAGCAGCCCAACCACGAGTACCACATCGGCGATGTCGACAACCCCGATGACGTCAGGGAGGCAGTCGAGGGTGTCGGCGCAATCATCCACCTCGCGGGCGACCCCCGCCCAGAGGCCCCGTGGGACTCGGTGCTCTCGAACAATATCGACGGCACCCAGAAGATCTACGAGGCCGCTGTCGAGGCGGGCGTCGAGAAGGTCATTTTCGCCTCCTCGAACCACGCCGTCGGCTCCTTCGAGACCGACCAGCGAACCCCCGAGATGTACCGTCCCGAGGACGACTTCCGCCTCGACGGGACGGAGTTTCCCCGTCCGGGAAACCTGTACGGCGTCTCGAAGGCGACCGGCGAAGTGCTGGGTCGGCACTACCACGACAAGTACGGGATCAAAGTGTGTAACATCCGCATCGGCAACCTGACCCGGGGTCACCCACCCATCGACTACGAGCGCGGCCAAGCGATGTGGCTCTCCTACCCCGACTGTGCCCACATCCACCAGTGCGCGCTAGAAGCCGACTACGAGTATGAGACCGTCTACGGGATCAGCGACAACGACCGCAAGTACTACTCCATCGAGGGCGCCAAAGAAGCCCTTGGCTACGAGCCACAGGACAACTCCGCGGAGTGGCAGGGCGACGAGAAGGTCGTCGGACCGGACGCCTGAGCGCCGCAGACGACGCTGTTGAGTTTTTCCCCACTCCGTGACTGAGTGTCCGTGTTCACCTGTGAGCAGGTGTCTCTGGCCACCATCCTGCAGCCATATACACAGCCACGTTATACGGGTCGACACTGATAGATATTCGCCGGGTTCTGCGGAGGCGAATTCTATCAATCGTTCTGTCGACCCGTATAGGCCGGCTCGTGGAACGCTAGCTCCCCGCTCGCGGTGTCCAGCGTCGCGACCGAGAACTCGCTCGGTGCCGGCGGAATCGAAACTCCACCCGGGTTCACCCGCACCGTCCCCTCGTATTCCTCGGACCCGGCTTCGTGGGTGTGGCCGTTGAATACGTAGTCGTAGGTCCCACACTCGACCAGCGCGTCGACGATGGCCCCGCTGGTACCGTGATAGACGGCGATTTCCTGGCCATCCAGCGTGAGTTCGCCCATCTCTCCCATGTAGGTGCCAAACTCCTCGACGGTCGCTTCGATAGCCCACTCACCATCGTTGTTTCCGCGGACTGCGTAAAACGCCCAGTCGCCGGCAAAGGGCGTCACAGAAAAGGGCGCGACGAAATCGCCACAGTGGACGACCGTCTCGACGCCCGCGTCTTCGAACGTTTCGACCGCCGCCACAACCTGGTCCTCGTTGTCATGCGTGTCCGAGACGATTCCGACTAACATATCGTACTGTTTTGTGTCGGAGGATAAGAACGTATGGCCCTCCCAGACGGTCCGTTGTACCACTGCCGGCTATACGTTCGTCAAGATATGCGCCAGCCCGGGCTGGCGAATGCCGCCAGTTTGGTAGCGACCCGCGATGCTTTTCACCCACAGCGACCAGTCCCTATACGGGCCGACAGAACGATTGATAGAATTCGGCTCGCCAGACTCCGGCGAATATCTATCAGGGCTTCTGTCGACCCGTATAGCCATGGCACGGGGAATCATAGAGATGATCGGGCTTGGGGCCACTCTCGTCTTCGCAATCCCGATAGCGCTGTTCGGCGCGGAGCATCTCGTTCGTGGGGAACTGATCGCAGGCGTTGCCTACGTCGGTATCGCGATAGGGCTGGTCGCGGTCGAACAGTATCTCACGACGCCAACGGACGTGCCGGGGATGATCGCGGAGAAGACGGTCGGCAAAGTGGTCAAGACCGAGGACGACGAGAACCGCGAGTATACGGGTCGAAAGAAGCCCTGATAGATATTCGCCGGGATCTTGCGGAGGCGAATTCTATTAATCGTTCTGTCGACCCGTATAGCTAGTCGGCGGCGAGGGGTTCGCCGGCCTCGTCCAGCAGTTCGTCGATAGAGCGGTTCGAGGGGGCGTTCTCCAGCAGCACGTCGATCGGGAGTGTCGGCGCACCGTCGACGAGATTCTCCATGAGAACCAGTCGTTCGCGGGCGCGTGACATGCCGACGTAGAAGACACGCCGCTCGTTGTCGGTCAGCGTGGGGACTGGACTGGTGTGTTTGGTGAACTCCTCGACTTCGGGGACCTCTATCCCCTTCTGTTCGACAGTGGCGGCCATCTGCTCGACGACTTTCTCGGTGAGGTCAGTTGCGACGAACACGTGGTCGGCCTCGCGACCCTTCGCGGAGTGGATTGTGCCCAGTCGGACGCGGTCGGGCTCCATGCCACTGTACGTGCCCGCGAAGTACGCCCCCACGGATCGCTCTTGGAAGTTGGTGACTTTCCGGAGCATATCGCCGGCGGAGGCGGGGTCGGGAACGAAGGGAACGTGTTCGGTGACAACATCAGGTTCGATCTCGATCTCGGCGATGTCGTCGGCGTCGTGGGTCTCTTCAATGTCCTCCAGTGCGTCGAAGAAGTTGTCGCGTTCGCCGGTGCCAAAGGCCGAATCGGCGAGCATGTCGGCGAGGCGGCGAGCCTCCAGCACGGAGAGTGGCTCGTCGTCCTCGACGGCCTCGACGGCGGCGACGTACTGGCTAAGCCTGTCTGTCCACATCCGCTGATCAGTCAGACAGGAGAAGGGGATTCCCTCGTCGATGAACTCGTCGATGAAGTTGAACATCTGATAGCGCGCCCGGAAGAGAATCATCACCGTCTCGTCGGTCTGGTCGACGGTACCGATGACGTTACGGACCAAATTGAACATCGAGGGGTTCTGCACCGCCTCGACACGGCCGCCTTCCTTGCGTGGGTTGAGATCTTTCTCCTGGCGCTTCTCGATGTGGCGCACCTCGCGGTTGACGACGTTCAGGATGCGAGAGGGCAGGCGATAGGAGTTGGGAAGGATCTCATCGGTGGTGACCTCCTCTTCGAGCAGGAGATCCGGATCGGCGCCTTGCCACGCGTAGACGACCTGGTCGTCGTCACCGGCAATGAGGACCCGCTCCATGTGGGGTTTCCACTCCTCGTATACATCGTACTGGAGCGTCGTGATATCCTGAAACTCGTCGATGATGAGGTAGTCGACGTTGGGGAGCAGCGACCGCTGTGCGACGCGTTCGAGCATGTCGGCGAAGCCGGTGAGGTCGTTGTCACCTTTGTGGGTCCGCCAGCCACGGATGGCGGCGGGGACGTCGACGCGGTCGTCGTCGGTCGGCCAGGTCGGTGTGTACTTGTTGCCAGTCTGGGCGTTGTCGTCGATTTCGGGCGGCAAGCGGACCTCCTCGTCGTCCCACTTGAACGGCACATCGTGCCAGTCGGCCACGTCGCGGCGGGTGCGCTGGAGCCACTGACTGGTCGCGATTATCTTGTTGCCCAGCGTCGTCGAGCGAGCGGAGCGGCGACGGGAGCCCTCGTACTCGTCTTCGAAGTCGATGCCGAACTGGTCACAGAAATCCTCCTTATCGCTCTCGCCGACCACGTCGCCCCGAGAGAGATTGAGCAACTCGTACGCCTTCGCGTGCATCGTGCAAACGTTCCCCTGGAGCGCCCGGGGGCTCACATCGAGTCGTTCGGCCAGCCGTTCGCGTATCTCGGCAGCCGCCGCACGCGTGTACGAAACAACCAGCACGTCGCGGAAGTCGACGGCATCGTCTGTAAGCAACTCCTCAACGCGGTCAAGCAGGGCAGTCGTCTTCCCGCTCCCCGGCCCACCGAACAGGCGGACAACCTCGGTGGTCGATTCAGTCATTGCACATATACTAGAGAGCCCGCCAAATAAACTACGTGCTTTGGAAAAACGGCGGCTGATGGGCGCCACAACTGCCAGTCAGAGATGGCAGACGCTGCCAATGGGAGAAATCGAACGGCAAAAGTGAACTGCCGAACCGCGAGATGCCGATCTAGTTTACCGGTGTCCAGCCACACACCGAGCATTCGCTCGCGGCCGAGCCGTGAAGCCCGCCACAGTCGGGACACTGTTTCTTGTTATAGTTTTCTTCCCAACCAACGTCGTCGACTTCGTGGCCGCGCTGCGAAAGGAACTCGTCGAACATCTTGTCGGATTGCGGTGCACTCGCCATACGTGCTATGGTATGGCACACCACTATATAGAGCTATCGGTTGTGAGAAGAGATACCACATGCCATAGAAGGGAAACAAAACCATCGCTAGCCACGAGTATACTGCCAGCTGTAGCAAACAGATGCGGTCGGTTGTACCGATTTACCGGGTCAGGTCCGTCAAATCCCGGTAACGGGTATCAGAACTCCGGCCCGGGTGCGGGCACGCCACCGCCGCCGTCCTCCCCACCGCCCAGGTCGAACTCCTCGCGCAGCTCGCGGATACGGTCGCGGATGTCCGCTGCGAGTTCGAACTCCAGATTGTTTGCGGCCTCTTCCATCCGGTCTTCCAGTTGCTGAATCTGAGCGACGGCCTCGTCCTCGTCGCCGGGACCATCGCCGCTGATGCCGCCCGTGTCGGTCTTGCTTCCGGGGAGATTGGTCTCGCCGACGGCCTTCTCGATGGTCGTGGGCTCGAAGCCGTGGTCCTCGTTGTACTGTTGCTGGATGCGTCGGCGGCGCTGGGTCTCCTCAATGGCGGCGTCCATCGCCGAACTCCGCTCGTCGGCGTAGAGGACGACTTCGCCGTTGACGTTTCGCGCCGCCCGTCCCATCGTCTGGACGAGCGTGGTCTCCGAGCGAAGGAATCCCTCCTGGTCGGCGTCCAGAATCGCGACGAGCGACACCTCCGGGATATCCAG
>JAQCNK010000274.1 GCA_028275075.1 Haloarcula sp.
ATCCGCCGCCTCCTCGTTCGGGGCCGCGTTCGCGGCCCCGGACCAGCACTCGCCCATGTTCGGGCAGTTGGCCTCCTCACAGACGGTGTGGAGGTCCCGCTCGCGCAGCGAGCGTTTGATCTCCGTGAACCGCTCGCCCGACGGCGGCCGCATTTTGAGCCAGTCGGGCTTGCGCCTGGAACTCATTACTGGGCGTTAGACCGTTCGGACAAAAGGAGTTGGGTTCGCCGACCACTGCCACTCCGCCATAGAAACGCATTTGCCGCCGGCGTACCGCCATGCTGACGTGCCAAGTAGAGCCGACAGCGAGCCGACAGTGGCGGTCGAAGAGGAGTTGCCGGAGTTCACCGGCGCCTTCCCGTTCGACCGGTTCAACGAGATGCAGTCGGCAGCGCTGCCCGCCTTACTCTCCCGTGAGGACAACGTCGTGGTCAGTGCCCCTACCGCGAGCGGCAAGACCGCCTTGGCGGAACTCGCCATCTGCAAGACGCTCGCCGAGAGCGGGACGGCGCTTTTTCTCGCGCCGTTGCGCGCGCTTACCAACGAGAAAGAGAGCGAGTGGGAGCGCTTCGAGGAGCGGGGGTATTCGGTGTATGTCGTCACCGGCGAGCGGGACCTCTCCCCGCGTCGGGCCGAGCGCGCCGATATCCTCGTGATGACTCCCGAAAAGGCCGATTCAGCCACCCGGAAACACGAGACCGCTCGCTATTCGTTTATTACTGACGTGGACTGCTGTGTCATCGACGAGGTCCACCTGCTGGACTCGGACCGTCGCGGGGCGGTGCTTGAGGTGACGGTCTCCAGACTTCGGCGGCTCTGTGACCCCCGCGTGGTTGCCCTTTCGGCGACGATGCCCAACGTCGACGATGTGGCCGACTGGCTCGACGCGCCCGAGGAAACGACTTTCGCCTTCGGCGAGGCGTACCGGCCCGTGCCGCTGAACGCCGACGTGAAGACATACACCCACGGCGAGAACGCCTTCGCCGACAAGTATCGGCGGCTCTACCGGGCGCTGGATCTGGCCGAGCCACACATCCGCGAGGAGGGGCAGTCGCTGGTCTTCGTCTCCTCCCGGCAGGACACCGTCCAGGCTGCAAAGAAGGCCCGCGATGAGATCGCGGAGCGAGATATCCCGATGGGTGCACGCGGTGACTACGATTTTCACAACGACGCCGCCGACCTGAGCAACGACACGCTGCGCCAGTCCGTCCTCGACGGGGTGGGCTTTCACCACGCCGGACTCTCCCGCGAGGACAAGAACCGCGTCGAGCAGTGGTTCAAAGAGGGGAAGATTCAGCTCCTCTTTTCCACCTCGACGCTCGCCTGGGGTGTGAACCTCCCCGCCCGCTGTGTCGTCATCCGCGACACCAAGCTCCACGACCCCCTGGAGGGCGAAGTCGACATGAGCCCGCTCGATGTCCTCCAGATGCTTGGTCGGGCGGGCCGACCTGGCTACGACGACATGGGCTATGCCTGGGTCGTCTGTGACCGGGGTGACGCCGACAAGTATCGCCGCCTGCTCCGGGACGGCAAAGAGATCGAGTCACGGCTGGCGGGCGAACTCGACGCCCACCTCAACGCCGAGATCGCGCTGGGAACGATTCGGGATATCGACGACGTGATGAGCTGGCTGGAGACGACCTTCTACTACGCACGCGCGAAGTCTTCGCCCGACACCTACGACGCCGGCAGCGACCTCCGCGAGCGGGTCTCGACCACGCTCTCTGAACTCGTCGCCGACGGGTTCGTCGAGCGCGACGGCCTCCGCGTTGAGGCCACCCGACTCGGGCAACTGGCCTCGAAGTTCTACCTCCGACTGGAGACGGCCCGCCGCTTTGCCGACCTCGCCGAGCGCTGTGAGGCGGCGGCCGGCGAGGGAGACGCCGCCGACCCGATAGACGCGAGGGACCTCCTTTCGACGGTCGCGGGTGCGACGGAGTTCGACAGCGTCAGTGCGCGCTCCGACGAGCAGGACGCGGTCGCAGCGGTACTCGGTGATACACCGGACGAACTCGACGCCGGCCAGCGCAAGGTCCTCGCGATTCTCCGCGCGGGGATGACCGGCACCACGCCGGCGGAACTCAAGAGCGACGCCTGGGTTATCCGGCAGAACGCCCTGCGCTTGCTCGCAGCGCTGCGGGAGTTCCTCGACAACCTCGCGCCCGGCCGCTTCGCCAATCTGGCCTGCCGGGTCGAGGCTCGCGTCGAACACGGTATCAGCGATGACGCCGTGGGGCTCACCGCCATCGACGGCGTCGGCTCGGGTCGGGCCGGCAAACTCGCCGCCGCCGGGCTGTCCAGCCCGGCTGATATCGTCCGCGCGGGCGTCTCCGGGCTGGTCTCGGCTGGGCTCTCGGAGGGTGTCGCCGAGCAGGTGGTGACTAACGCCCGCGAACTCCCCGTTGTCGTCGTCGACTGGGCCGACTTTCCGGACGGTATTGCGACCGGTGATCACGATATGCGGGAGGTCACCGTCGCGAACAACGGTGGCGGCGCTCGCGCGGGACTGCGCGTGACGGTCAACGGCCGCGAGATGACGGCAAAGCCCGCCTACCTCGGACAGACGACCCTTCCAGTCGCCGTCTTCGGTGCCGACACCGAAGAGCTCAGCTTCACCGTCGAAGTGACGTTCCCGGATCACCCCCTCGATCCGGTCACTTCCTCGCGGACGGTCACCGTCCGCTGACCGGTGCAGTGTTGGCGACACTCTTCCGATCCGGTTTTGATACGAAAACCTCTCAAATGGCCGTATAAAATTTGTAAGCCTCTCTGAAACTGTCTCAACGGAGCAAAGCGGTGCCGATAAAACCAGCTAAAATCAATCAAACGAACCGTAACTGACCGAATTGGATACAACCGTCTGGCGTTTATATGCGGGTATAGAGTGTACGGGTTGACGAGGAGGAACCCAAT
>JAQCNK010000275.1 GCA_028275075.1 Haloarcula sp.
GACGCGGCCGTTGAACTCGTCACGCTGCGGGCGACCGCGACGGTGGGTCACGAGTTACCGTCTCTTACCCACGAAGCGAGCAGTTCCACTGACCGACGCGTTCGGGACGTTTCCTTCGACGGCGAGTTCAGGGAGACGCCGCTCCTATCGTGGGACGGGTTATCGAGTGAAACCAGTGTCGACGGTCCCGCAATCGTTGCGGGTGGTGAAAGCACCGTCGTCGCCCCGCCGGGCTGGTCGGTGACCGCCGACCAGCGGGGGACGCTTCGACTGGAGGCAACCGAATGACTGTCGACGACGCGACAGCCGACATCGACGCAATCGAACTCGAAATCCTCCAGGACCACCTTTTTCATCGTCGGGTTTCCTCGCGACCCTTCGGCTCGCTGTGGGAACCCTCCTCGAAAAACGTGGGCGAAAAAAGCCGACCGCTCGTTTCACTCGCGGTCGGTTCGACAAGAGGGATACGACAGTGACTGACCACAATATCGACGCAATCGAACTCGAAATCCTCCGTAATCAACTCGAAAGTGTGGCCGAAGAGATGGGCGAGGTCCTCGTCAAGGGGGCGTTCTCCCCGAACATCACCGAGCGCCGGGACTGTTCAACAGCGCTGTTTGACGCTCAGGGGCGGCTGGTTGCCCAGGCCGAACACATCCCAGTCCATCTGGGAGCAATGCCAGAAGCTGTCGACACCGTGCTAGAGCGGGACCCCGACCCCGGCGACGTGTTCGTCCTGAACGACCCCTTCAAAGGCGGGACTCATCTGCCGGACGTGACGCTCGTCTCGCCTATTGTTCCGGGCGACCGCATCGTCGGCTACGCCGTTTCACGGGCCCATCACGCTGACGTGGGTGGGATGGCCCCGGGAAGTATGCCCGCCGGTGCTCGGGACATCCAGCAGGAGGGGCTGCGTATCCCGCCGACGCGGCTGGAGGCCGGTGGCGAGCGGGTCGATGCCGTCTGGGAACTCATCGCAGCGAACGTCCGGAACCCCGCGCAGCGCCGAGCCGATCTGCGGGCGCAACTGGGCGCGAACGAGCGGGGCGCTGACCGCGTTGGTGAACTGCTCTCCGACCACGGCGAACGTCTGTTGGCAGCTTTCGACGCGGTGCGAGCGTACTCCCGCAAGCGCGTCGAGGCGGAACTGGCCGCGTTCCCGGACGGGACCTACACCGCGACCGACAAACTCGAATGCGACGGTGTGACCGATGCGGACGTGTCTATCCAGGTGACCGTCACGGTCGACGGCCGCTCGCTCTCTGTCGACTTCTCGGGCACGGCGCCCCAGGTTGCGGGCAACGTCAATGCGCCGCTGTCGGTTGCCACAAGCGCGGTGTACTTCGCGGTCCGTTCGGTGACCGACCCCGACGTGCCGCCCAACGCGGGCTGTTATGACCCTATCGAGGTCCACGCGCCGGCGGGGACGCTGCTCAACCCCGAGCCCCCTGCGGCTGTTGTCGGCGGAAACGTCGAGACGAGCCAGCGCGTCGCCGATGTCATCTTTCGAGCGCTGTCCCAAGCGGTCCCTGACCGCGTTCCCGCCGCCGGCCAGGGGACAATGAACAATCTCGTCGTCGGCGGGGCCGACTTTAGCTACTACGAGACTGTCGGCGG
>JAQCNK010000276.1 GCA_028275075.1 Haloarcula sp.
CTGGAGTATATCGAGTCTCACTCCCGCCTCGAAGAGACAAGCGGGGAAGTTGTCGCGCTCATCGCGTTCGATTATCGCCACCACGATGTGATACAGGAACTCCACGCAGTCCAACACGAGTATCAAGACGTTATCCTCAACACGAGTCATACGCACCAAGGGGAGTGGTGCCTCGAATCGCTGTTTTGTCGGGGGCCAGCCGAGCAGGTACGTACCCTCACCTACCGACTCCGCGACTTTGACGGCGTAAACCGGGTCAAGGTGATGGTCATCCGGGACGGCGAGGAGTGACGGGTTGCCAGAGACCTTCGAGAGGTGTACTCGCTATGTGCTTCACCTGTACTGAGCGATCCACAGGTCAGTCAACGAGGTGTGAGAAGAGTTCTATGACACCCTCACGTAACGTTGGGCTTCCGCCCTCGAAATCAACGTGATTGAGGAAGGAACACATTTTGCCCACGTCGCTGTAGTGGGACCATGCCTCACGACTGCGACGATTGCGGAGCGTCGTTCGAGACACTCACCCGTCTCCGTCTCCACGATTGTGACGGCGGTCAGCCAGAGACATCCGTTGACTCGGCTGATCTCGAATCGTCACAATCCACGAATTCGTCGCCGGCCGACGAACGAAACGCGTCCGTCGCCGAACTCGACACCCTACCCGATCGGGTCTCTGACGGTGACGAAGCCGCTCTCCACGAGACACTCGTCGAGTTCGAGTCCGCGCTCTCGGCTGCGCTCGAGGAAGACGACGGCGGCGAGACATACCGGGACGTGTTCTGGCGATACCACGAGCGGGTGAGTGACGCCCTCGACGAGGCGGCGCGAGCAACCGGCTGGCGTCTCCTCGAGGAGGTCGTCGATGCGTACGACCCTACCGTGGACGACGAGCTGCCGCTCGTAACGCCCACGATCGCGAACGCCGTGGGGCGGAATCTGATCCGCACGCGGGTGACTGACGGCGTGTCGGCGATCCCGGTCGCGGCGCTCGAATACCTCGATGCCGTCGCAGTCACTGCTCCCGAGACAGATGACATCGCGCGGGAGGAGGTCCACGCGTACGGGTGGGGGATCGGGCATCCCGACCACTCGGTCGCCGACCGTCTCCACGCCCGCGCCTCCGAGGATGTCTTCTCGGTTACTCCGACGCTCGAACACGCGTTCTACGCCGACCAGTACGCAGCGGTCGAACTGCTCGAAGCGCTAGTGAGAGACGAGTCGATCGACGGAACGTTCTCTCGTCCCACTCGTGACGATCTGCCGTATCGTCGCTATCTGCTTGACTGCGTCTACGGGCTACAGACGGACGATCACTGGCCGGGGATGCCGCGGTACTACGACTGGCATGAGGAGTTCGACTATACATTCGAGCTGGACGACACGGTCGAACAGCGCATCCGAGACCTCGTCGAAGCGGCCGGCTTCGACGCCGACCTGCCGAGTGAGTGGACGTTCCGCGATCTCGGCGTCTGAGGAACCAACAACACGTTTCACTCGCTCCAGAGGGTGGTGACTCGGCCTTCAATCTCGTCGAGAACACGTGTAACGACGTCACGATGGTCGGCTGGCCACGATGCGTCCTCGCCAGGGGTCGGAGCGGTGGGCGGGGGGTGGAAATGCTCCCGTGTATTGTGTGGATTCGGGTGCCGGTCCCACCGACACTCCCAAATGTGGTCCGCATGCTGCTCTCGGTAGTGGATCTTAAAGTCGTCGTTCGTGTACCAACGGACCGTCAACTGCGCCCCGTCGACGGCTGCCGGGTAGTACGACGGGGCACAGACGACCTGAAGTTCCAGATGGCCGCTAGCGTCCGTGACGGTCGCTCGGGAGACCTGCCTCGTCGCTTGGAGCCGTGTCTGGAGGAACTCAAGAATTGGACGATCGATGGGGGCAGGGCTCCCACCATCGCCTGTCGGTGGCACCATCGAGCAGGCTACCCAGACGCCTGTTCGCGTTCGCCACCCGTACGTTGCTGGCGCGCGCGCTCATAGCGGTCACGCTCCTCGCGGGCGGTCGCCCAGTCAGCGAGGTCGCTGTACACGGCGTCGATGGTCAGCTCGTC
>JAQCNK010000299.1 GCA_028275075.1 Haloarcula sp.
GAGTCACCCCGCTCGCGCAGTCTGGAGACGACGGTGTCGGGATGGGCTCGCAGAACGACCACGCGGTCGGCGTCGAAGTTGTGTGCGAGATGGGACTCGAAGACACAATCTTGACGCTCCGCCAACCACTCCCCGAGTGCGTCCATATCGGCGACGAGGCTCCCACGTTCCTCGTCAGTGCCCGTGGAGAACCCCTCGGACTTGATAACGTCGTTGAGGTGCACGATATCGAGGTCGGTCTCCAGCAGACCCGTGGCAGTGGTCTTCCCAGTTCCCGGAGTCCCTGTGATTGCGACTCTCACCGTTCGACCTCCACAATGGACTCGTTGAGGACCGAAACCGCCTGTTTCGTGTCGGCTTTGGTGCCACAGGTGATACGGATACACTCCGGCAGTCCGAACGAAGAGCAGTCACGGACGATGACGCCTTGGGCTTGGGTAGCGTCTGCCACCGCCGCAGCGTCGCCCACCTCGGCGAGTACGAAGTTGCCGGCGCTCTCCCAGGTCGGCGCATCGAGTTCCTCGTAGATGTACTCCCGTGCCCACGCTGCCGTCTCGACAGAGCGGGTGACGTGGTCGTCGTCGTCGAGCGCGGCGAGTCCGGCCCGACAAGCGAGTTCGCTCGCCGAGAACGGAGTGTTGATGCGGGCGTAGGCGTCGGCCCACTCTTCTGGCACGAGCGCATATCCCAGGCGGACCCCGGCCAGCCCGTAGGCTTTCGAGAACGTTCGAAGTAGCGCTACGTCGTCGCGCTCCTCCACCAACGGCTTCGTAGAGGGGGTCTCGGTGAACTCGCCGTAGGCCTCGTCGACCAGTACCAGTGTCTCGGGGTCTGTCCGGTCGGCGATGTCCCGCACTGCGTCGGTAGTGAACTCTTTGCCGGTTGGGTTGTGCGGACTCGTGAGGTAGACGATGCGTTCGCCGTCGTAATCTTTCAAAACGGTGTCAGCTGTCTGGGCAAAGTCGTCGGCCTTCGACAGCGTGTACTCATTGACCTCGCCGTGGTGATATCGGGCACTCATCTGGTAGTACGCAAAGCCAGGTGTGGGGACCAGTACCTCGTCTTCGGGCGAGAGCATCGCCCTCGCGAGGCAGTCGAGCGCGCCGTCGCCACCGTTGCCCAGCCACACCTGCTCGGGGGTGGTGTTCCAGCGGTCGGCCAGCGCTTCGAGCAGGTCAGCGTGGGAGGCCTTCGGGTAGTGGTGGATCCGCTCGGCTGACTCGCGGATGGCCTCGACCGCAAGCGGACTGGGACCGAACATGTTCTCGTTCGACGAAAGCTTCACCATCGCCTCGGGGTCCAGACCGAGCTCGCGGGCGACTTCCTCGATACCGCGGCCCGCTCGGTAGGCGGTGTGGGCAGAAAGGTCCCGTGGGTTCATATATCGGCTAAGTGTGCCGGGTGGCTTAAGCGTGCCCAACTCCGGTGCAGATGGGAGATACTGCGGCTGTACGTGCGTGTCGAAAGGCGTCATCGGGTAGACTGCAGATCCCGTCAGTTCGGTATGATCAGCTGTTCGAGTCAAACGAATCTTTGAGAAACCGGCATGGCCTCCGCGAACGTAGATAAATATCCGATATAGTTCACTACAGTTGCCAAAAATAATAATACGGACTATCGGTCAAGATGTGATAACGAATGCCACTTCTCATCGACGGTCGGAAACCTACTATCAGCAACCAGTTAATCAAAGATAGTTCCAAGAGCGTCGCAGACTCGCTGTCGACGCTGGCCATCGTGCTGGACTCTGTTGTCGACATTGCTGAAAGTGACCCCGACCTCAGCAACCGTCTCTTTCGCGTTCCCGATCCGGGCGCGTTTGTCAACCTCATCGACAATCTCAATATGGATGTCAGAAAGTCGACGAACGACCGGACTGTCGAGAGCTGAGTAGACCTACCGAAAATGATAATCCACCACCCAACGTTAGGTTAATAATGCCACTCCTTGTCGACATCCGGAAACTCTCGATTATTAGGGACCTCGTGCAGGACGGGGCCCAACAGGTTGCCGAATCGCTGGGGTCGCTGGCCGGGGTGGAAGCCAGCGTCGAAATCAAGAGCCTCTCGTTCATCCAGCCGTCTGATATCCATACGGAGATGGGGTCTGGCGAGGTGTACAGCGCGCGGATCCGGCTCACGGAGCCACCGTACGGCGTCTTCTTGATGACGTTCTCGATCGAGACAGCCGCCGAAATCGCTCGCCTGATGACTGGAACGTCCGTCGAGAACGAGTTTACCCAGATGCAGGAGTCCGCGCTCCAGGAGATGTGCAACATACTCACGTCTGGGTTTATTGATGGGATTGCCAACACACTGGATACGACCATTAATATGGAGACACCGACGGTCGAAGCCAGCGACACGGAAGCCATCGCTGGCGCGTCACTGTCACACGTCCGCCGGGATTCGCTGACCATCGTGTTAGACTCACTGGTTGACATTTCGGAGTCCGACGTGGACTTTTCGGTCCGTATCTTTCTGATTCCGGACCCGGGCTCGTTCGTCCACCTCATCGATCAGCTAGATCGCGATGTCGAGACCGGCGAACTGACCAGCGCCAACACCGACGCTGTCGAGGAGCTAGATATGGACGCCGATGTCCAACTGTTCGATAGGGATTCGTCTGATACCGATAGTGTGGATTCAGCCGAAACTAGCGAGGAGTAGCCGACCGATTACATGACGTTCAAGAGGGGCTGGGATAACCCACCTGTATGAGCCTCGTCGACACCGCGATGTACGTTCTCCACCTCGTCTTCGCGGGACTGTGGTCCGGAACTGTGTTGTTCACCAGCTACGCTGTCATCCCGACGGCGCTCGACGGCGACTTCCAGGCGGGGTCGCTGGCGGCGATGACCGGGAAACTGAAGACCGTCTCGAGAGCAAGTTCGCTCCTGTTGCTGCTCTCCGGTGGTCATCTTGCGGGGACCCTCTATACAGTCCCGAGCCTGCTGGGCTCTACACGCGGACATCTCGTTTTGACAATGGTCGCGCTATGGTTCGTGCTATCGGCACTGGTCGAGATAGGGGCGTCGAAGCTATCAGACGGGACCGGCCAGCAGAAGGTCCGCCAGCCCGCCGCCGAGGCACGTCCGTTCTTGCTCGGTGCGTCGGTGGTCGCGCTGCTCTTACTGGTCGATGCCGGTCTCCTCCTCGGGCTGTAGTACTACAGTCGCTCGTCGACGTGGTCGGCGCATTTCAGCGCCAGCGCGGCGATAGTCAACGTGGGGTTCATCGAGCCCGCTGTCACGAACACTGACGAGGAGGCAATGGAGAGGTTCGACAGGTCGTGGCTCCGGAGCTGCCGGTTCACTACGCTCTCTTGTGGATCAGTGCCCATTCGGGTCGTCCCCATGTGGTGGTACGCCGGGCCAGAACCACTCTCGGCGTTTGCGGTCCAGGCGATATCGACGCCCAGTTGGCTAAGGACGGCGTGCTGGATGGCGTTGGCTCGCGAGATAGACCGATGGACCCGGTCGCCCCAAGACCACTGGATGTCCGGGACGGGATTCCCGTGGTCGTCGGTGACCGTCGTATCGAGCGTGACGCGGTTCTCCCAGCGAGGCGGTTGGCCGACGAGCCCGCCCATCGCGATGCTGTTGCCGTAATTCTCCCGGAGTTCCGCGAGCATCGAGTCACCCCAATCGTCGCCGCTGAGGGCGATTTCGACCGGGGACGGGCCGGCGTAGTTCAGGAATTCCAGCTTGATCGGGGAGTAGCTCTCCTCGCTCTCGGCGACGAACGTCTCGCCCGTGCCGACGTGTTCGACGGCGCTGCCGGGGTCGTCGTAGAACTGGTGACTTTCGCTGGTGATGAACCCGACGTGGTTCTGTCGGGTCCGCTCATCAAGAGTCCCGCCCGCTCCTGCGAAGAGATGGTCCATAAAGTACCGGCCGACTGCGCCCGAGGAATTGGCCAGTCCATCAGGGTGGTCCTCGTTCGCCGACAGCAGGAGGAGACGTGGTATCTCGATGCCGCCCGCAGCGAGAACGAACTCGCGGGCTTCCTGCCGGTGTTCCTCTCCGTCGGGCGTGACGTAGACGGCGGCACTGACTCGGCCGTCGCCGTCGGTCTCCAGGCGCTGGACAGGGGCGCGGTCGATAACAGTCGCGCCCGCCGCCTCCGCGTCCTCGATGTGGACTGTCGCGTCGTACTTCGCGCCCGAGGGACAGACCGGCTGACAGGTGCCGTAGCCGACACACTGGCTCCGCCCGTCGTAGGACTCGGAGTTGCGGGCGTTGGGAACCGAGTGCATCGAGATGCCGAGTTTGTCACAGGCCTCGGCGAACAGTGAGTCGCTGTAGGAGGGGGCAAAGCCCGGCATCGGATAGGTCGGCTCGTCGCGCGGCGGGGCGAAGGGGTTGTCCGCGTCGCCGGCGACCCCCAGCGCCCGCTCCGCGTCGGCGTAGTACGGGCGCAAGTCGTCGTAGCTGATGGGCCAGGCCGGGTCGTCGTTGTCGTGGCTGCCGTCGAAGTCGGTTGGATGCATCCGCATCACCATCCCCTGCCAGTGGAGCGTCGACCCACCGACACCTTTCACGCGGGCAGAATTTAACGGGTACGTGCGCGCGCCATTACTGGAGTAGAAATCGCGCTCACCGCCCATCTCCCAGACGCTGCCGTCCTCGCCCGGTCGAATCGTCTGCTCCATCTGATCCTGTCGGTCGGCGAAATCGAAGCGTCTGCCCGCCTCCAAGACCGTCACGTCGGTACGTTTGCTTGCCAGTCGATTTGCGACGAGTGCCCCCGCCGGGCCGGCGCCGATAACACAAACGTCTGCCCGATCAGTTGGCGCTCGCTTCATTCGAAGGATGATTAGGCAAGCCTAAATTTAGGCGTTGTCATCGATGGTCGGCCACAGGTGACGTTTACGGGATCTTGACGCTGTGTTCCAATGTCCCGATTCCTTCGATTTCGACTTCGATACGGTCGCTATCTTCCATCGGGCCAACGCCCGATGGCGTCCCTGTGGCAATGACGTCGCCTGGTTCGAGCGTCATGTACGCGGTAATCTCGGCGATGAGTTCCTCGACGGAGAAGACGAGGTTGTCCCGCGAGCAAGACTGTTTCGTCTCGCCGTTGACGCGGCACTCGATCGTCGCATCCTCGGGGACGTGTTCGGGGGTCGCCACCATCGGTCCGATGGGACAGGCGTTGTCGAAGGCCTTCCCGCGGACCCAGTTCTGTTCCCGCTCCTGATCGTTGCGGTTCGAGATGTCGTTGACGCAGGTGTATCCGGCGACGACATCCATCGCTCCGGCCTCGGAGACGTTCTTACACTGCTCGCCGATGACGACGCCAAGTTCCGCCTCGTAGTCGATTCGCTCCTTCCCGGCGGGCATGGTGAGCGTGTTCCCGTGAGACGCGACGGCGTTGGGGCCTTTCAGGAACAGCATCGGCCGTTCCGGTATCTCCGACCCCATCTCTTCGGCGTGATCGGCGTAGTTCCGCCCCAAACAGATGACCTTCGTCGGCTCACACGGCGGGAGGATGTCCACCTCCGCGGGATCGTAGCTCTCGTCCCCAAACGCGATGCGGCCGTAGGGCCCGGCGGACGCGGTGACCACGGCGTCACCGTCGTCTATGCCCCAGCGGCCGCCGCGGACGTTCCCGGCGGAGTCGCGAAATCGGACGCGTTTCATATTTTTCGCGACTCGTCGCCGACGGATAAGCGTTAAGGAGCGATAAGCGGCCAGCCTACAGGGTGATTCGACAGCAGTCTATCCGTTGCTCGGCGACTGTTCTATTGCCGGGCTGTAGGGGCGACCGAACCGCTTTTGAGATGGGACGGGCTACGCTCGGAGCATGAACGTCCTCGTCGTCGGTGCCGGATCGATGGGGCAGTGGTTCGCCCGGACGCTCCGCAAACATGCCGACGCGTCAGTCGCCGTTACCGACACCGACAGCGAGGCCGCCCGGCAAACTGCTGGTGCTGTAGGCGGTCGGGCCGTTCCCACCGATACCGACGAGCGTTTCGACGTGGTCTGTCTCGCTGTGCCGATGCCAGTCGCCGTCGCCGCCATCGAGGAGTACGCCCCGCTGGCTACCGAGGCTGTCGTCGACGTGACCGGGAGCATGACTGACCCGCTAGCAGCGATGGCCGAGACCGCCGCCGACCGCGAGCGGGCGAGTCTCCACCCACTGTTTGCGCCCGCGAACGCTCCAGGCAATATCGCCGTGGTTACACCGGCTCGCGGGGACCACATCACCGCCGTGCTGGACGCACTCGCGGCTGCCGGCAACGACCTCTTTGAGACCACGTCGGCCGAACACGATGCGGCCATGGAGTCGGTGCAAGCGGCGGCCCACGCCGCTGTCATCGCCTATGCGATGGCCAGCGAAGACGTACCCGACCGGTTTCACACGCCGGTATCGGCCGGGCTGGAGTCGCTCGTTTCTCAGGTTCTGGGCGGCGAGGCCCACGTCTACGGGGACATCCAGCGCACGTTCGACGGTGCAGACGCCGTCGCCGACGCGGCCAGCGAACTTGCCGACGCCGACCACGACGAATTCGTCGAGTTATACGACGAGTATTCATGAACCCCGAAACACGCCGACAGATACGCGAGAACGCCCAGTACCTCCGTTCGGTCCGACCGCTCGACCCCGAGGAGATATATGAGTATGTCGAAGGACAACCACACCCCGCCGTCGTCAGACAGGTCCTCCGCGAAGAGGCCGTCGACTTGGCGCTCATTGAGCGCGAGGACGGGACCTTCGTCCCCGCACCAGAGGGCCCGCTGTCGATGGCGGTCCACAGCGTCGATCGGTTCCCGTCCGAACACGAACACGCTGTCGAAGAGCTACTGATTGACAGCTACGGTGAGCAGTGGGCCGAGGGCGACAGCGGCGACCGGCTTCGCGAGCGGATCCGCGATATCAAAGAGCGCTATCTCCGCCAGGAACACGTGGAGTACGACGAGTGCGCGGCACACGGCTACGCCGTCTACCACTTACCCGATTATTATGCCGTCGCGACCGACGCAATCGCTGCACTCGCCGCTGACGGCTTGCTCCCCTCGCAGTTACGCGTCCTCGACGTGGGCGCGGGCGTCGGCGGCCCCGCGCTGGCGCTTGCTGACCTCGTTGCCGACGCCGGCGGCTTGCTCGACTATCACGCAGTCGAACCGAGCGCAGCGGCCGACGTGCTGGAAGCGTTGCTGGAGCCGGCTGACGGGAGTCGCGACGTAACGGTGCACCGTGAGACCGCCGAAGCGTTCGACCTGGCGAGCGAGGTCGAGTCCGGCGGTCCGTTCGACCTCGTTATCTTCGGCAATGTCCTGAACGAACTCGACGACCCCGCGGCAGTCCTCACCCGGTATCTCGACGGATTGGTCGCGGACGGGAGCGTGCTCGCGCTGGAACCGGCCGACCGAAACACCGCCACGGGGCTCCGCGAAATCGAGCGCGCCGTCGCCGATGACGGGCCGGCGTCGGTGTACGCGCCCACGGTCCGGCTCTGGCCCCACCAGTCACCCAACAGCGAGTCTTGGTCCTTCGAAAAGCGGCCGGACATTGAGGTCCCAGCGATGCAGCGGCGTCTCGACGACCCGGCTGGTGGCACCGGTGAGTTCGTCAACGTCGACGTGCAGTACGCCTACAGTGTCCTGCGGACCGATGGGCGACAAGCCATCGATATCGAGCCGGATCGATCAGCGCACGCGCCGATGGCCGACGCCGAGAGCTACGTCACCGACCGTGTGAATCTGCTGGCTATCAAGCTTAGCTATGATCTCTCTGCGGACGGGTCGAACCCGCTGTATCTACTGGGCGACGGGAGCCAGAAAACCGACCACTTCGCTGTTCTCACTGACCCGTCGTTACTGAACGAAGACCTTGGAACCGCTGGCTATGGCGACCTGCTCTCGATCCAGAACGCGCTAGTGCTGTGGAACGATGACGAACAAGCGTACAACGTCGTCGTGGACGGCGAGACGACAGTGGATCGTGCACGGTAGAGAGAAGAGATGAGTGCGTTGGTACCGGCCGCGGAATATCGCCCAAAATAAAAGTGCAATGCATTCATAGTAAGGGTATGCAAAGCTCAGGCGGGTTCGAGATTCGGTCAGATAATCTCAATGGACTAGTTACCAGCGTCGACGAGATTGAGCGACCCCTGCTCTACGACCGTGAGGACTGTGTGTATTCGACGCGAGTGAGAGTTGCATTAGAAAACAACAATGTCGAGTACGATGAGATATGGGCCCCCGAAGATCACGAAGAGCGGGACGTTGTAGAAGAGATCACTGGGCAACGAGCCGTGCCGGTCATGTTGGACCCGGAAGCCGATACGGAGTACTTTACCGATACGGAGACGATGCTGAACTATATCGAAGAGACATACAGCTAACACTACCGGCTATATCAACTGGCACGTAGCCAGAGGCTTTTTTTCTCGAAGGGTCACAGAGCGCGTATGGACGAGCCGACCATCCTGCTGACGAACGACGACGGTATCGAAGCTGCGGGGCTCCAGGCGGTATACGAGGGACTCTCGGAGGTCGGCGACGTGGTGACAGTCGCGCCGGCCGACGACCAGAGCGCTGTCGGGCGAACACTCTCACACGAGGTCGATGTGTGGGACCACGAGATGGGCTATGTAGTCGACGGGACGCCCGCTGACTGCGTGGTAGCGGGTCTGGAGTCGCTCGTTCCTGAGACTGATCTCGTGGTCGCAGGCTGCAACCGCGGGGCTAACCTCGGCGCGTACGTGCTGGGTCGCTCGGGTACCGTCAGCGCCGCCGTCGAGGCGACCTTCTTCGACGTTCCGGCGATAGCCGTCTCGATGTA
>JAQCNK010000308.1 GCA_028275075.1 Haloarcula sp.
TGGCTCAAGTTCTAGCAGATCGCTATGGAACAAGGCCCACCAGCCTACGACACCAGTTGCGGAGAACGCGAGTGGTGTAGGGTCCAGCGCCATCTCTGTGAGGGTGTGGACTATCGACCCCACTGCGGGCAACGTAGCCGAAATAAGGATCGCGTAAGCATGCTTGCGGTATCTCACCTTGGCCCCGAGCGCGGACCACAGGACGAGGAGCATTGCAACCCCCAACAAGAGAGACTTCGAGAGCTTTACACGGTCGGTCGGCATACCTCGGTCAATGCCTACACGGAAAGCGGAGTTCGACGATGTCCGCTCGTTCGATCTGTACGAACCGGAGGACGTGCTCGATGCGGAGTTGCTGTACACGATTCCCGAGCTGGCCCGCCTGCTCCAGGGTCTCCCGGCCGACGCGGAGCTGTCAGATTTCAACGAGTCGGTGTTTATCGACTGGGCTATCCCGTGGATGATATACAATCAAGAGAGCCTCGTGTTCGCCGAACCTGACGACGACGAGGTTGTCGGACTCTACGGGCTCGCCGACGAATGAAACTGCTCGTGGCCGGTGGCGACCGGGTTGATGCCGGAAAGACGACGTTTTCGGTAGGACTGCTGGCCCACACCGGCGCTCGCGGGTTCAAGCCTCGAGCGGGGAACAACTACTGGTTCGACCACGACGACTACCAGAAGGCGACCGAACAGGGACGGCTCTACGGGAAGGACGCCCGTCGGCTGGCCGCCGCCTCGCCGGGCGACGTAGTTCCCGAGGAAATCAACGCTATCCATCGGCTGTGGCACCCCTCACCCGGTCCCTCGAAGGGGCTACTCGGTCAGACGCCCAGGCAGTTCGTCGTCGACCGCGTGGGGGCAGACAGCGGCGTCGGGGAGTTCGTCGTCAACGGGACAGTTGACGTCCCCGAGTCGGCGACCGCACGGCTCCCGCTGGAGGCGGCGCCGCGAGTCACCTCGCTACCCGACTTCAACGACCTGATGGGCGTGATGCACGCCGAAGCGCTTTCCGACCTGCGCGAGAAGGTAGCGGCAACCGACCGCGCCGTCGTCGAGTCGTACGGCGACATCGCTCGGCCACTGCAGGGGTTTGAGCCGGACGCCGTCGCTGTCGTCGAGCCCGGTAGAGCACGCTTCTACGACGGCCGCCGCTACGCGAAGGCCTGTGAGATAGCGACTGGGGGTCCCGAGGAGGGCCAACTCGAAGAACGCGTCGAAAACGTCGTGGACCTTATTGACAGAGCAGGTGCGGTCAGGCTACCGGCGCTCGACAGCGAAACGCGGACAGATCCACACGCTGTCGCGGACGCGTACGACCACGCCTACGACGCGCTGCTTGCGACAGCGTTCGACTGAGTTCGTAGAGATATTCGCCACCCCGGAGTGACGAATTCCTTCAGTTTGTTATAGCCGGCAGTATTAGAATCGAGCGGCCTGTCTGGCGAGGTCGATATCGCTGTACGGGCGGTCCTTGACACTGGGGCCGTGGCCGGTGTGCATCTCCTCAAGCTCTTTCGGGACCACATCTAGCACACGGCCGACGCTCTCGATCAGTTGGTCGCGGTCGCCTTCCTCTAAGTCAGTTCGGCCGAAGCTCCCGTTAGCGAAGATCAGGTCGCCAGCGAACAGTACGCTCGCCGCCGGAGAGTACAGACAGAGATGGTCGTTCTTGTGGCCGGGCGTATGCAGTGCGGTGTACTCGTGATCGCCTATCTGGACCGTATCGCCGTCGGTAATCTCGTGGTCGATACCGTCCACAGTGGTGTCGTACCCCCAGACATCGACATCGAACGCCTCGACGACGGCCGGCAGGTTCTCCACGTGGTCGTAGTGCGTGTGTGTGACGACGACGGCGTCGAGGTCCGCAACGTGTTCTCGGGCGGCGCCGACCACGTCGAACTCGTTGCCGACATCGACGAGCACACGCCGCTCTCCGGTGACCAGAAAGACGTTACTGGTGAAGGCGTCCGTATCTCTGGCGAGGTTCCGAATCATACACCCGCTTTGGACGGGTGGGCTATGTCGATGTCGCTCTCGGCCGACCATGCACCGGCGGCACAGCTGTGATCGTGGGTACTGTCAGCAGTAGCGTGTGTACGGTCGAACACCCACAGGGCTATGTAGGAGGATACAGTACCAGTTATACTAAGGAATAGCATGTCTGAGTCGGATTCACCTGTCGTACTTATCGTGGAAGATGAACCGGACGTCGCAGAAACGTACAAACTGTGGCTGCAGAGTGATTATACAGTCCGGCTGGGAAAAAGCGGAGACGAGGGCCTCGAACTCTTGGACGACCAGGTTGATGTCGTGCTGTTGGATCGAATGATGCCTGGGTTGTCGGGCGACGAGGTACTCACCGAGATTCGCGAGCGCGAACTGGGTTGCCGGGTCGCGATGGTCACTGCCGTCGAACCGGACTTCGACATCCTAGAGATGGGCTTTGACGCCTACCTCTCGAAACCGATCCGGAGCGAACAGCTCCATGATACCGTGGCGAACCTGTTGGAGCGCTCGGAGTACGACTCCATGCTGCAGGAGTACTACGCGCTCGTAGAGAAAAAGGCGACACTAGAAGCGACGAAATCTAGTGCGGAATTGGCCGATAACGAGAAGTATGGGTCTCTTACGGAACAGATCGATGAGATGCGTGACGGGCTCGACGATACATTGGGGGGTATCGAAGACGATGATGACTTCATCGCGACGCTCCGTGGGCTAGATAACGACGACGAAGAGTAAAGGGTGGAACATATGTACGATCTATCATCCGTTCTTGATTTCGACGCACTGGCTGATGTCCGGCCTGGGTCCAGTATCCTCGTCTCAGGACCCGCGATGACTGGGAAGAGAGATATCGTCTACGACATGCTGGCAGACGGCGCGGCAGAGGGCGACGGTGCCGTGGTCGTGACGACGAATAAAAAGGCGGAAAATGTAGTCGAAGAGTTTCGCGACCGTGTTCCGGAGTTCCAGGGAACACAGTTGCGCGTTGTCGACTGCCGCGGCGAAGACAACCCTGATCCCGAACTCAGCGACGGAGTGTCAGTCCACCAGGTCCCGTCACCCGGTGATCTGACCGGTATCGGTATCGGCATCACGAATTCGCTTGAAGGGCTCCACGACTCAGGGCGCAGGCGGGGCCGCATGGCACTGCTCTCGCTGTCGACGATGTTGACCTACACAGACAAAAAGACCGTCTTCAAGTTTTGCCACGTGCTCTCCTCCCGGCTGGACACGGCCGGCTACATCGGTGTGTTCACTATCGACTCAGAGGCCCACGACAAGCAGACTATCCAGGTAATCAAGCAGGCTTTCGACGGGCTCATCGAAATCCAGGCTGCCGAGGGCGGCGGCCGCGAGGCTCGCGTGCTCGGGTTGGCCAACGAACCGACCGACTGGAAGCAAATCTGAGCGGTCAACAACGAGGGGGAGTATTTTTCACTCTTCGGGTGTCCCTCATCGTATGGAAGTCACGCTGCTGGAAGCCACTGAGGATCCGGAGGAGCTCATCTGTAAGGCGGCTCGTAACGATTACAGCGGGGAGTTTGTCGGTGGACAATCACTAGCGGCGACGATGGAGACCGTCGACGGCGAGACGATGACCGAAAAAAAGGAGACGCTCATCGGCCACCTGCTGGACCACGGCCACTTCGGGCCGTTCGAACACCCACAGATAACGTTCGCCGTCGAAGGCGTCTCCCGGTCGTGTATGGCCCAGATCACCCGCCATCGTCACGTCTCGTTCGATGTCCAGTCGATGCGGTACGTCGCCTTCGACGATGTCGACCCGGCTGCCGTTCGGGACGGAGAGATGGTTGTGATCCCGCCCTCTGCGACGGACCCCGACTGGGTGGGCCGAAATCAGCAGAGCGGCGCCGTCGATGAGGAAACCGTCGCTGAACGCGCCGAAGTGTTCAAGGATACCATCGAGGACGCCGTCGAGTCATATCAGCGGCTACTGGATCTCGGAATGGCGCCCGAGGACGCCCGTTTCGTCCTGCCAATCGGAACGAAGGTGAATATGGTTATGTCGATGAACGCCAGAATGCTAATGCATGTCGCGGACATGCGCGCGGCCGCAGACGCACAGTGGGAGATCCGTGGGCTGACCGAGGAGTTGCTCGATATCGCTGCCGACTGGTGTCCCATCACCTTCGACCACTATGAGCGGGAGATGAAAAACCGCAAGAACCGACTCGCGCCGTAAGCCAGTTCATATTGGCAGATGTCTCTGCCACGGACCATGCGGGGCGCCAGCTTAACGTATCGGCGGCTCGGACCCCGGGCATGGGCGGTATCGAGCAGGATCCACACGACGATCCCGCTTCAGACGAGCGGGCGGACTACGATTACCAGGGTGAGTCCGTTGCCCGGCCGGCGATGGTTGGAGAGCTTCGAGAGCGGATCGATGGGGAGCTCCGGTTCGACGAGTACTCCCGACAACTGTACGCGACCGACGCCAGTGCGTACGAGGTGACGCCGGTCGGCGTTATCTACCCCGAATCGACCGCTGACGTGGCCGCAGTCATGGACTACTGTGCGGCCCGCGAAATTCCGGTTCTGCCGCGTGGCGGCGGCACAAGCCTCGCCGGACAGACGGTCAACGAAGCCGTCGTGCTCGATTTTACACGCTACATGGACGAACTGCAGTCGATTGACACCGACGACCGCCGGGCGACCGCACAGGTCGGGGCGACGCTCGGTGAACTGAACGCAGCCCTCGAAGGCGACGGCCTGAAGTTCGCTCCTGACCCGGCGTGGGGCGATAAGTCAGCGCTGGGCGGAGCTATCGGCAACAACTCTACCGGCGCCCACTCGCTGAAGTACGGCAAGACCGATCATTATGTCGAGTCCTGCGAGGTCGTCCTGGCCGACGGGACGGTGACCACCTTCGGAGAGTCATCGCTGGCGCAGCTCCGGGCCGCCGGTGACCCCGACGGCGACTTGGAGGCCCGCATATACGACGCGGTGGCCCGGCTGGTTGAGGACGGCGCAGACGCCATCGAAGCGGCATACCCACGTCTCAAGCGTAACGTCTCAGGCTACAACTTTGATCGCCTGCTAGCCGAGGCCCGCGGGGAGTACGGCGAGTCGGGAACTGTCAATCTTGCGCGCCTACTGGCCGGCAGCGAGGGCACCCTCGGCATCGTCACAGAGGCGACCGTGGCGCTGGAACCGATTCCCGAGACGAAGTCGCTCGCCCTGCTGGCCTACGAGGACCTCGTGACTGCGATGCGGGACGTAGAACCGATACTGGCACACGACCCCGCCGCGGTCGAGGTGCTTGACGACGTGTTGCTCGATCTGGCCGCCGAGACCGAAGCGTTCGGCGCGCTCGTCGATGAAATCGTCCCCGACGGCACGGGTGCGATCCTGCTCGTCGAGTTCTACGCCGACGACGGGGCCGCCGGGAAACAGCAAGTTGCAGACCTGCTGGCCGACCGTATCGGGGACGTAGAGACGGCGGTCGCGCCCAGCGATGACGCCTCGTCTATTACGGAGGCCCGACCCTACGCGTTCCTCGGGCGCGAAGCCCACAGCGGCGCCGAGCGAAGGCGGTTCTGGAAGCTTCGCAAGTCCGGTCTCCCGATCTTGCTCGGGCGGACCAGCGACGCCAAACATATAAGCTTCATAGAAGACACCGCCGTGCCGCCGGAGAACCTCCCCGAGTACGTCGCTGACTTCCAGGATCTCCTCGAGGAACAGGGCACCGTCGCCTCGTTCTACGCCCACGCCGGGCCGGGCTGTCTCCACATCCGCCCGCTCGTCGACACCAAGACGGTTGACGGCGTCGACCGGATGGAAGCCATCGCCGACGGTGCGACGGAACTGGTCAGAGAGTACGGCGGCAGCGTCTCCGGCGAGCACGGCGACGGGCGGGCCCGTACGCAGTGGAACCACAGGCTCTACGGCGACGAGGTCTGGGAGCTGTTCCAGGAAATGAAGACGACCTTCGATCCGGACTGGCTACTCAACCCCGGCCAGGTCGTCGGCGTCGATGAGGCCACGGTCGCCGCCGGCGACGCGCCGCCGCGCGCTCGAACCGTCGACATGACCGAGAGCCTGCGCTTCGACCCGGAGTACGACTTCGAGATGGGGTTTTCCCCCGCGCTGGACTGGCCCAACGAGAACGGGATGCAGGGAATGGTCGAACTCTGTCACGGCTGTGGCGGCTGCCGCGGG
>JAQCNK010000321.1 GCA_028275075.1 Haloarcula sp.
GACTGTCGGAGTCATCGCTGATTTCCACGACGGTGACCGATCAGACTCGGCGGTTGCTGTTCGTGGTGATCAGCTTACTCGTCCAGAATGTCTGGCGGTATCTCCATTGGGAATACGTGGCGACGCCGCGCCGTGGCGGGCGTCGCCTCTGGTGGTGGCCGTTCGAGGAATTCATTCGGATGGTCACTCGTGCAGCATGGAACGCATTGTCGGTGAGACGCGAGATTCCAGCGAACAAACCACCTGACGACCGATTCACTCGGTAGATATCGACCGAGAACGCCTGAGTCCGCAGTGGCAACGCTGTCGTCGTCGGCGGCGATCAGCCGCCGACTCGACATCAGCTACTGGTGGTCGGGTGGTTGAGAGGATACTCACGAGTCTTCTGCGCTACCGGCGGTGGTCATTTGCGGTTGCGGTGCGGTATCAGTACCGAACTTTGTGAGGTACTGACTATCGAGGCCCCACCGACGCCGCGCAAAAGGACCCCTACAGTTGCGATGCCACCCAAGGTTCCGAGGCGTCTGGATTTGGCGGACCCGTCAGAGCCCATAGAATCCAGTTACGAAGAGGATGATATATAATACTAAGGCGGCAGACAATTTTTCATACGTGAGTTTATATGAACCGGGTTTAGAAGCGCGGTCGCCACACTTGTTTTAGTCTCGCTCGCTACTGTATAAATATCTCCAGAGGTTGTAGCGGAATAACTATATTTTGATAGTTAGTACTTTTTGATGGTATTATTATTAGTTCGGTTTGCGAAGGTTCAACCAATAATAATACTTATTTAGAGGTTGTCGTCTATGGTTCGGTTACCATTTCAGCCGATTAGTGTTACTGGTGATTCGCAATTTCTGATACTATCTAAACAACTTTCGGTGATTTAAGCTTAAGTGTTGTATTTCAGTTAATTCAACAAAACCCCAATTATTAAATTGACATGTGACCGTTCAATCGGTCTGCCATAGCAAATATGTAATGAAAACGTTATAAAAAGAAAATTGGGACTACCATTAGAATCAGTCGGATACTCGGGTCATTTTCAGGAGTTATATTACACCAACTGCACCGATAGATGAGAGGACCAGTTGGTTCGGACACTCCACGGCTTGACGCGGAAACCGCTGCAGACTATGATATCGAAAATTCTGCGATAATAGCTGCTACTGGTGGCTGTATGTTCGCACAGATATTCGCTATTTTGAGGTGGCTAACTACGCGAGTTTGCCACAGTCATCGGTATAAAACGCATCACCCGGTCGCTTCTTCTCCGTTTTCCCCGCCTACTGCCGCCTCGGCCTCCTGGAGTGCCTGTTCCGCTGGCACGGTGTCACCGTCGAGTGGTGCGAGGCCGAACTCATGCATCCGACTGGGGGCGTCGGCGTCACTCCTGAACTCATAGACGAGGTTCCCGTCGACAACCGCGTAGTACTGCTGTTGGGTGTCGTAGATGACGCGCTTCTCGGAGTCGATGGCGATATCCACGAGGTCGACCAGTGCCTCGACTGGTACACGCGCGTACTGCCCGGTATCCGGAATCCGACCGCGGGAGATCCACTCGGTGTATCGCATGCTCTCGTACTCCCGCTCGAAGCTTTCGAAGTCGCCGATGCGGATATCGACAACCCTGACAGCCACCGCAAGGAGGAGCGAGAACACGCCGGCGACCAGCAGGTAGACCGACCGGTTCGGTATCCCGAGGGGCGCCGCGACTTTGCTTGTGACCCCACTCCTGTCGACCGCCACGTCACGGACGACGGGTGTCGAGTGAGTCCGTTCTGCCTGTCGCGGGGTGTCGAATTCGAACGACCGGTCAGAGACAGCCAACGGCGAACTGAGGTTGGTGTGGCCGCTGTAGCTCCCCGTATCGTAACTCGCATTCACTGTGATCCGCGCCTGGACGGTCCCGACACCGTCGGTCTCTGCCGTGATGTCCGCCAGCCGTTCTGTAGCCAGTGTTGCCACGTCAAGGGTTGTCGTCGTCCGTGCCGTGCCGTCGGTCACCTGCTGGGTCCGCTCGGTTAGCACGTCACGGTCACTCCAGAACCGTTCCCCTCGGCGCTCCGCGAACAGTTCCAGGGTGACCCGGTGTGTGACAGTTACTGCCTGGTCCGACGGCACGGTTGTCAGCGCGTCAAGCGTCAGCCGGGGCGTCGAAGACAGCAGATAAACTGGCGAATCGGAGACTGTCTCGCCGGCATCGTACAGGGCCGAGTCGTTCGTCACCTCGCCGGACGCCGTCAGATTCGTCGCGACGCGCTGTTGGTTCGTCTGGACTGTCTCCTGTGGCGGCTCCGGTGGCTCGGCCACGGCAGCGCCCGCGTACAGGAGGACACTGACAAGCATCAACAGCCCGACGAGCAGCCGGCCGTGCTTCCCACAGATGTATTTGATCCGCAGCGGGATGCCTGTACTCATCCGGCATCACCGAATATGGGAGAAGGTCCTGACATACGATCAAATTGGCTCTCCACCGGGTAAAGCATGCTCTAACCGTGGGGTTACGAATGTACTTACCTGCCGGAAAGCCCGCTGTGGAACGACGACAATCGTCTCAAACGGTCACCGTCACCGTTGTCTGTGTCCCATCCTGTAGCGTCAGTGTCAGCGTGATGCTGTCACCACTCTGGAACGCATACGGCGTGCCGTTGTCCTGGAACTGATAGAGGAAGATTTCGGCCGCTTCCCCGGTGTCGATCGTCACCGACTGGTCGAGGGAGTGGCTCGTGCCGTCACCCACATCGAACGACGTGGTGCGCCGCCCGTCCTCAGCCGCGCCCTCGCTGTCAGTGGAGTCGCCGGTGGCGTCGATGTACAGTTCATCTTTCCCCGCTTCACCGTTCACTGGTTTCGGTCCACCGAACGAGAGGCGCGTGGCAGTTCCGGCCTCGACGATCTCGAAGGCCGTGACGGTCCGTGCTGCAGTTTCAGTGTTCTCGAATGTGAACGCGATACTGCCCGTCGACCCGCCACCCGGACCGCTGAAGCTACCGGCTGTCGCCGAACCCGAGACGGCCGAAAACGGACCGGCGGCGCTCGAACAGTCCGACGTATCGACAGTGGTCGAGCGAGTCGCCGTCCCGCTGAACTGTGACCCTGCCGTCGCAACCACAGTCACTGTCACGGTGTCCGGTGGGGAGTCACAGCCGACTGTCGTCGACGTGGTCAGTGACTCGCCGGGAGTGAGTGTCGCCTGCGTCCCCGATAACGAACTGGCCGAGGTCACGTCGACAGTCAGTGAGCGGTCAAGCTGGTTCGTAACTGTCAGGAGGCGGCTGCTCGACCCGGCGCTCACGCTGCCGGCGACATCAAGACCGAGAAGCCCGTTCGCGTCGTCGGCAACTGCGGCGGACGACCCGCGCGTGACCGAGCCGCTGGTAACGGCGGCCGTCGGCGTGCCCGCCGTCACTACCACCACGAGCACGACCAGAATCAGCGTCAGCGACCGCAACGGAACCGTTGGTCCACTGCTACGCGAGCGGGAGCGGTCTCTCATTGGTCCCCTCCGAATCGGCGAGGCCGGCGACTGCGTGTCCCACGCAGGGGGACCATGGTGTCGACGAGCAGCCAGTAGAGTCCGTACAGCGGCACGACTAGCATGAGCATCGTCGACAGCGCCGCGAGGAGCGGGTGGACGTTGTGCAGGGCTGTGACAACGCTTCGAGGAAGCGTCGCCGGATACGGGTACACACCCAGACTCGTCCGATGGAGTCCCGTACTCTCCTGTGCGGGAATTGTGGCTGTCACATTGTGTGTCTCGCGTTCGAGAACTCGCTGCTGGAGCCATCCAAGACTGCTATCGGCACCACTGTCCGGCTCGGTTACTTCGGTCGTCTCAGTCACCGTCATCCCCGAACTGTCGGTGACAATATGTGTCATGGGCGTCTTGGCCAGTCTGACGACGACTGACTCCGTCTGTGGGTCTCCGACGGTCAGTGTCCGGGGGCTCGTCGTGTCCTCGGCCGTGACCTGATACACGCTCCCTTGGTGGGTCGCGGCGAACGAGATGAGGGCGACGCCGACCACGGCGGCGACGACGGTGACCGTGAGTATCACTTCCTGGCTCCGGAGGACGCTGTCCCGGTCACGGTTCCGTGCCGACCCGGCCAGATTGTAGAGCACGACACCGGCCAGGAGTGCGACAGTCAGGTACCAGTAACTTCGGAGCAGTGCGATGCCGGCACCCAGCTGTGGGATGTGGAGCGGATCACCGTCGATAGTCAGCACTGTCCCCGAGACAGCGGACGGCTGAACGAGCGGATAGCCCGACGCCTGGTCAGTCGACGGGTTCGCATCGCCCTTTGTGACGATTCCGTCCTCGGTAACCGCGACTGCACGGTGTGTGACAGCCATGCCCCGCGCTTCGGAGTAGTACGTGATGATGTCGCCTTCTTCGACGGAGCCGGTGTCGAGAAGGACGTACCCGTCGTTGGTGGCTATCGTCGGCGACATGCTGTCCGAGACGACGTATGAAATCTGGACCGGAGCGGCTGCTGGGGCGACCAGAGCGGCGACGAACAGGAGGAGGGCGGCGAAGCCGACTTTCTTGAGCATTAGTGTACTAAAATGGTGGAGTCAGGCCGCTGGTGGACCGAGTTAGTTCCCGTCGGAGTTCGTGCCGCCCTCGTCAACGTCGTCGATGGTGAACGAGAGCGTCCCGGAGAGGTCGCTCGTCGAGGTGAGCGTTGCGGCCGAGCCGTGGCCGGTGTCGACAACGACAACCACGTTGTAGCTATCGCCGGCACCCGCGGCGAGCGAGGCGGTCGTTCCCTCTTCAGTGACCGTCCCGACACTGGCGCCGGTACTGTCGAAGATTCGGAACTCGTAGTTGGCATCGCTGTTTCCGTCGTCTGCGTTCAGCGCGTACGAGACGTCGATTTCGTGGGCCTCGTCATCGTTGTTCCTGACCTGGAAGGCCTGTGAGGTCCCGGGGTTTGCGGGGTCACCAAGCTCGAACTGGGCGTCAGTGTTCGCGCCCAGTGCCGTGCCGTTCTCGAAGTCTATCACTAGCTGGTCCGTCGCAGCGTCCTGGTAGACGAGGTTGCCGGAGTTCCCGTCAGTCAGTCCAACGAGACCATCTTGATCGGCCACAACGTCTGTGTTTGCCTGTCGGTCGACCGTCGCTGCGGTAAACGCACTCGCACCCACCGCGGTTGCGCCAATCATAATGAGTCCCGCGAGCATCACCGTCTTCACAATTTGTGCCATTACGTACCAAGGAAGGTGCCAGCAAGGGATAACCCTAAGCGAACTTGATTGTGCGCCCCCCGCTTACTTCACTGTTAGCCGCGTCGCAACCGGTATCGTGGCGCCGCTGTTTCAGATGGGATTTGCCACAAAAACAAGCGCTACCGTCACGGCACAGTCCGTCCCGAACGCAGGCTAGGCCCGTTGGAGCGTCACGGTGAAGACGCTCCCGTCCGCATCGTCCTCCCCGAGCCACGTCGAGCGGTCTTCGATGGTGACCACCCCCTCGTACATTTCGACCAGCGTGTCAACCAGGTAGAGCCCGATGCCCGACCCCTGGCTCTTTGCGCCCATCTCACCCTGCCCGAATATCTCAGTCTTCTGACTATCGGGGATTCCTGGGCCGTTGTCGCTGACGTGGACCTCGACCGACTCGGGACCGGCCTCCACCTCGACAGCTATCCGGGGTTCGGCCTTGTCATTGTGGGTCACGGCGTTGTTCAGCAGATTGCGGAACACCGAGGAAAGCAGGTCGGTTGCCAGGACCTGCAGACCGGTGGGCAGGTCATCGCTCATCCCGAACGTCGCAGCCGAATGGGCCGACCGAGCTTTCTCGATTTCGTTCCGGAGGACCGGTTCCAGCGCGATGGGGT
>JAQCNK010000341.1 GCA_028275075.1 Haloarcula sp.
AGCGGGACGACCGCCGGATCGGGGCTGTATATGCCGATCGGCGTCCACGGGACGCTGAGCGTACTCTCGACCGAGGAAGATGCCTTCGACGACATCGATCGGCAGGTCGTCACCCTACTGGCGACCAACGCCGCAGCGGCCTGCAACCGCGCGAAACGCGAACAGGAGGTCAGAGAGACCAGAGAGCGCATCGAGACCATCCTCGACCGTATCAACGGCCTCATCGAGAACACAGTCGAAGTGCTGGTCGAGGCGACGACGCGGGGGGCCGTCGAAGCCGGCGTGTGCGCCGAACTCGCGGCGACGGAACCGTACACCCTGGCGTGGGTTGGCCGCCCCGCAGTGCGCGGGAAAACGCTCGATGTCAGCGAGTGGGCCGGATCGACTGACGGCATCGTCGACGACGACTCGATACCACTCGGTGACGACACGCCGGGCGCAACAGCACTGACCGAGGGTCGGAGCGAAGTCGTCGACGATCTCAGCACTGTCGACGGCGAGTGGGTCCAGCGGATCCGCGAGGCCGGCGTCGAGTCCATGATGGTCGTCCCGCTCGCGTACACCGACTCGACCTACGGCGTGTTGTTCGTCTGTTCGGATCGGCCCGACGCGTTCGACGACCGCGAACAGATCGTCTTAGAAGCCCTGGGACAGGCCGTCGCCAACGCCATCAACGCCATCGAGAGCGGAAAGATACTGTCGGCAGATAAGGTAATCGAGCTGGAGTTTACCGTCAACGACCGGTCACTGCTCGTGAGCCGTCTCTCCGCGAGCACTGGCACGACACTCACCTCTGCCGGGACTGTCACGCAGGACGACGGCTCACTTCGAGTGTATCTCAACGCCGATGGTGGCGATATCGAGGCCATCAGGCAGGAACTCGAAGACGACGACGGCGTCCGAAGCGTTACCAAGGTGGCCGAACACGAAGGGTCGGCGCTGTTCGAAATCATCATGGGGGAGTCGCTGCTGGCGACGCTGGTCGACCACGGTACCGTGCCCAGAGAGATAACAGCCGAGAACGGCGTCGCCCGCTACACGATCGAACTCCCCTACGAGGGCGACGCCCGCGAGGTGTTCTCGCTGGTCGAGGACAACTACGACGGCACCGACCTCGTGGGCTACCACGAGCACGAGCGACCGGTCCAGACCCAACAGGAGTTTCGGGCGTCACTCTCGGAGCGGTTCACCGACCGTCAAGAGACGGCGCTGCGGACGGCGTATCTGGGTGGCTTCTTCAACTGGCCCCGCGAGGTCGACGGTGACGCACTCGCCACCGCGATGGATATCTCCCGGCCGACGTACCACCAGCATCTGCGGGCCGCCCAACAAAAAGTGTACGAAGAGCTGTTCGAGTAGAGGAGGCATCGAGCGAACGGCGACCGGCGGGAGCCGTGGAGTAGCGTGAGGGTTCTACTGCCGGCTGTACGTTCGTAACGAGATTTGTCACCCCGGGGCGGCGAGTTATTTCGGTTTGTTACAGCCGGCAGTAGTAGCGGACACAGCGAGTGGAATCCCCTCCAAAATGCGAGTAGGGCGACCGTCCTGTCAGGGCATTCCGCCCAGTCCAAACGAGGAGAGCAGACTGGTCACCAGCCCGTAAACGACGAGGCCGAGACCGCTCACGACCAGCGCGAGTCCAGCGGCCAGAACGAGGTTCTGCCAGGCCACGAGACCGATACCCGCAAGCAGGACGACGATACCGGCGACGCCGGCGACACCGAGTTTGGCAAGCATATCTGTGTTCCGGCCGGCGGCCGAAAAAGGCCGTCGAAGCCCGTCGTATCGTGAGTCCGTTTCAGTACGCGAACTCGGTGTCGATGGACTGAGCGGCGGCGACCATCTCCGCGACGGCCTCCTGTCGCTGTAGCAGCGTCATCGTGTCGCCCTCCACGTCGAAGGTGCCGTCCATGACCGACGCGGAGATGTCGAGTTGCCCCGAGAGCAGGTCCTTCCAAGCGGCCTCGGGGCCACGCATGGCAAAGTCGTACTCCCCGGTGTCGTCGATGAGCGCAGTTTCGGTGCAGGCGCCGTCGTCGATGGTGACGAGGAACCGGATCGAATCCCGGTCATCGACCCGTATCTCGAAGCAGAAGCGCGCCTCGAAGTCGGCGGCGGCGGCCGCAAAGTCCGCTCGGTTGTTGATGCGATCACGCCACGTGGCGGCCCACACAGCAGCGTCAGCCGGCAGTGTCAATGTCATTAGCGACCGTTCTGCTGGCCGGGTATTGGGCCTTGTTATACGGGTCGACAGAAGCCCTGATAGATATTTGCCGGGGTCTGGCGGAGGCGAATTCTAGCAATCGTTCTGTCGACCGGTATACTTGTCGCCGGTCGTACGTGCCGTCACTCGCGCCGCAGTCAATCGTACAAAACTTAACCCTCCCGGGACCGAACATCGGCGTATGAGCGACAACGAGGGTCGGAAGGACCTGCGGATGCCGGACGACAGCGAGGTGTTCGCCGTCGTCACCAACATGCTCGGGGCGAATCGTGTGAAAGTACGCTGTATGGACGGTGTCGAACGCACAGCTCGGATTCCAGGGAAGATGCAAAAGCGCATTTGGATACGCGAGGACGACGTGGTCCTCGTCGAGCCGTGGGACTGGCAGGACGAGAAAGCCGACATCAGCTGGCGCTACGAGAAACAGGACGCCGACCAACTGCGCGAGGAGGGCCATATCAAGGAGTAGCGCCGAATGCACTGCGCCACAGCGTCGACGGAGGCCGAGACGTGACCGACAGCGACGGTGAGTTCGGACTGCTCGAAACCGGGGATGTCGACGGTGTCGGCGACGAGTGGGAGGAAATCGACGTCAGCGATACCGACGCCGACCGTATCGCCCGAAAACGCGACCGCGAGTTCAGCGAGTTCCGCGAGCGAATCAAGGACGCTGACCAGTTCAAAGTCGAGGCCAGCGTCTTTGACGACGCGACCTACGGCGCCCTTTATAAGCTCGTTCAGGACGGGCATATCGACGCCTTCGGCGGGCCGATTTCGACGGGTAAGGAGGCCAACGTCTACACCGCACTCGCTGGGAGCGATGCGCGTGGGGCCTCGGACCAATCACGCGGGCAGAGCCCGCGAGATGACGGCGACGGCGAGGAGCCGCGAGGCCACGAGGTCGCAGTGAAAGTGTACCGCATCAACGCCTCCGACTTCACCGATATGCGGGGCTATCTCGACGGCGACCCCCGGTTCGAGGGCATCGGATCTGATAAGAAGAAGGTCGTCACTGCGTGGGTCCGCAAGGAGTCCTCGAACCTAAAGCGGGCGCGACGGGCCGGGGTCCGCACGCCGGAGCCCATCGCGGTCGAACGTAACGTCCTCGTCATGGAGTATCTGGGGACTGAGGAGGGACGGGCCAAACGCCTCAGTGAGGTCCACATCGAGAATCCAGACACGGCCTACGAAGTCGTCCAAGAGTACCTCCGACGGCTCTACGACGCCGGACTGGTCCACGGCGACTTCTCGGAGTACAACATCGTTTTCCACGACGGGCAGCTCTACATCATCGATCTCGGACAGGCAGTGACTATCCATCACCCCAACGCCGAGGAGTTCCTCGAACGGGACTGTCGCAACATCTCGAACTTCTTCTCGCGACAGGGGGTCGAGACGACACCCGAGGAACTGCTCACCTACGTCCGCGAGTACGCGACGCCGGACGACAACGAAGACACCGCACCCGGCAGCGACGACGACGCCGTCCCGCAGGGGACCCTCGAAGACCGTAGGGAGTGATACTGCCGGCTGCACGTCCGTGAAAAGATGTACCACCCGGGGTGGTGAGTCATTTCAGTTTGTTACAGCCGATAGTGTGAGATGAGCAGTTGTACGTAGCGGGACTGACCGGGTCTGATCCGATAGGCTCTTACCGAACTGAAAAGTCCGTATTGAGATAGTCTGTCTAGTTGGTCACGTTTGCTCTGAGTCGAGTAGACTCTCAATCTGCTCAAGATCGATTAGCGACCACGCCTCGGAAAGCTCATCTCTAAGCCCGTCGACGAAGCCGTTTTTCGAGAACAATGTGAATCGTTCAGTTCGATCAGCTGTTCCCCAACGGACATTCGCTGCCTTTGATTTGAGCTGCTCAGCGAGTGTGGTGCCAACCGGATCTGTGGTCCACCTACATTCGGCGAGAAGGATTCGGTCATCAGCTGGCTCAAGCCCAACGATATCAATCTCCTCTTCGTCGTACCACCAGCGTCCAACTTCAGCGTATGGATCGAATGCACCGCTCCGAATCCCAGCCCAGACGGCTTCCTGGCAGATATCCTCGAATACAGTGGCGACATGTCTGGGTAAATCCGGTGCAATCGTGCCGTCGTAAACCATCCCGGGTGCTTCCTCAATGCTCGAACGGTTGGGTTCAACGTACCGGAACCAGAATCGAAGGAATTCGTCCCCAACACGGTACCGGGATCGTTTTGACTTCTTGGCGGATGCCGTTACCGGGATATCTCGTTCGATGAGACGGAGCCGACGTAAGGTCTGTAGATACTTCGACAGCGGTCCTGAACCGATTCCAGTCGCACCCGCGATTTCGTTTGGCGTCGTATGTCCGAGTGCGACTGCTTCGAGAATACTCATATATCGAGCGGGATTTCGTAGTTCTGTTCGGAGCAAGAACTCTGGTTCGTTGTATAGGACTGCGGTTGGTGTCAGCACCTGTGACCTGACGTTCTCCCTGAGGGGCTTTTCATAATCAAAGAGTGTCAGATACATGGGCGTCCCGCCGGTGACTGCATACGACCGAATTGCATCTTCAATCTCGTAAGCAATGACGCTGCGGGCCTGCTGGAACGAAAATGGCTGTACATCGAGTTGTGCTGTCCGGCGACCATATAACGGACTCTCGTGACCTAGAACCTCTGATTCCATCGTGCTGATACTTGACCCACAGAGTACGAGCATCGACTCTGTCTCCTGCAACTGCTGGTCGACAAATCCTTGGATGTATGATGGAATTGAATCGTTCTCCGAAACGAGATACGGGAACTCGTCGATGGCAATGACTAATTCCTCTTCATCGAGATGTTCTCCGAGATACTCGAATGCCTCGTCCCAGCTATCGATACGTGGGGCACGCTCATCAAAATAATTTGCAACCTGGTCAACAAACTTCTCCCGCTGCCGATGTTCGGCCTCCTGTGCAGCAA